>CANQIG010000062.1 GCA_947623765.1 uncultured Clostridia bacterium
CGCTCGCTGTTCTGGCTCATCTCGAGCGCGGAGGTGGCGACGCCGCCGGCGTTCGCGGCCTTGCCGGGCGCGAAGAGGATGCAGTTGTCGAGGAAGACCTGGGTCGCCTCGAGCGTGGAGGGCATATTCGCGCCTTCCGCCACGGCGAGCACGCCGTTCGCGACGAGCGTCTTCGCGTCGTTCTCGTCGAGCTCGTTCTGTGTGGCGCAGGGCAGCGCGATGTCGCACTTGACGGTCCAGACGCCCTTGCCCTCGTGGTACTCGCTCTGGGGACGGAACTTCTTGTATTCGGTGAGGCGCTGGCGCTTCACTTCCTTGATCTCCTTGATGGCGGCGAGGTCGATGCCCTCGGGATCGTAGACCCAGCCGTTGGAGTCGGACATGGTGACGACCTTCGCGCCGAGCTGCATGGCCTTTTCCGCCGCGTAGATCGCGACGTTGCCCGCGCCGGAGATGACGACGGTCTTGCCCTCGATGGAGCAGCCGTTCTTTTTCAGCATGGCGTCCGTGAAGTAGAGCAGGCCGTAGCCGGTCGCCTGCGTGCGGACGAGCGAGCCGCCGTAGGTCAGGCCCTTGCCGGTGAGCACGCCCTCGTAGACGTTGCGGATGCGCTTGTACTGGCCGTAGAGGTAGCCGATCTCACGGCCGCCCACGCCGATGTCGCCCGCCGGGACGTCGGTGTCCGCGCCGATGTGGCGGTAGAGCTCCGTCATGAAGCTCTGGCAGAAGGCCATGATCTCGCGGTCGCTCTTGCCCTTCGGGTCGAAGTCCGAGCCGCCCTTGCCGCCGCCGATCGGCAGGCCGGTGAGGGAGTTCTTGAAGATCTGCTCGAAGCCGAGGAACTTGATGACGCCGAGATTGACGGACGGATGCAGGCGCAGACCGCCCTTATACGGGCCGATCGCGGAATTGAACTGGACGCGGTAGCCGCGGTTGACGCGGACCTTGCCGCTGTCGTCCACCCACGGCACACGGAACTTCACCTGACGTTCCGGCTCCGTGATGCGCTCGAGGATGCCCGCCGCCTCGTACTGCGGGTTGGCGTCGAGGACCGGCTCGATGGAGGTGAGGACCTCCGTGGCCGCCTGGATGAACTCCGGCTCGCTGGCGTTGAGGCGCTTGAGCTCGGCGAGCTGTTCGCTGACATAAGACATGGTTTTTCGCTCCTTTGCTGCGTTGTCCGCGTCCCGGGGAGGACCCCGTCGATCCCTTCCAAAACGTCTGGGGCGGCCTCGGTTTCCCGCGCGGGCTTCGTTTTCTTTTTGACCGAATACACTTTACCACATTTTCACGGATTTTGCAAGACGGAGAAGCAAAAAATTCATGGAGAACCCGCAATTTAGAAGAATCCACCGGTTTTTGGACATCGCGCGCCGAAAAATTCTACATGGCGGGCGGATGCGGAAACGCGAAAAAGATTGACTTTTCGGACATTTTTTTATACAATAGGAACGCGTGAGCTTTGCCCGCGCCGTTTGTCGTGCAAAGGACACGGCAGAAGACGTTTGAATGCCCGAAAGGAGCCGTTATGCGAGACCGTTACGAATCCCCGCTCTCCTCGCGCTACGCGTCGAAGGAGATGCAGTACCTCTTTTCTCAGGATAAGAAATTTAAGACGTGGCGCAGGCTTTGGATCGCCCTTGCCGAGAGCGAGATGGAGCTCGGCCTGCCGGTGACGCAGGCGCAGATCGACGAGCTGAAAGCCCACGCCGAGGACATCAACTACGAGGTCGCGGAGGCGCGCGAGCGGATCGTCCGGCACGACGTGATGAGCCACGTTTACGCCTACGGGCAGCAGTGCCCGAACGCCGCCGGGATCATTCATCTCGGCGCGACGAGCTGCTACGTCGGAGACAACACCGACATCATCATCCTGAACGAGGCTTTGCAGCTTGTCCGGGACAAACTTGTAAATGTGCTCCGCGTGCTGGGAAAATTCGCGGAGGAATACAAGGACCTGCCGACGCTCGCGTTCACGCATTTCCAGCCCGCGCAGCCGACGACCGTCGGCAAGCGCGCGACGCTCTGGATGCAGGAATTCCTGATGGACTTAGAAGACACGGAGTACCGCCTCTCGAAGATGAAGCTGCTCGGCTCCAAGGGGACGACCGGCACGCAGGCGAGCTTCCTCGAGCTCTTTGACGGCGACGACGAGAAGTGCGAGGCGCTCGACCGGAAGATCGCGGAAAAGATGGGCTATGCGGCGTGCTTCCCGGTCTCCGGGCAGACGTACCCGCGAAAGCTCGATTCGATGGTGCTGAACGTGCTCTCGGGCATCGCGCAGAGCGCCTCGAAGTTCTCGAACGACATCCGGCTGCTCCAGCACCTCAAGGAGGTGGAGGAGCCGTTCGAGAAGGGGCAGATCGGGTCCTCCGCGATGGCGTATAAGCGCAACCCGATGCGCAGCGAGCGGATCGACTCCCTCTCGCGGTACGTGATCGCGGACGCGCTGAACCCGGCGATCACCTCCGCCGTGCAGTGGTTCGAGCGGACGCTGGACGATTCCGCGAACAAGCGGATCAGTGTGGCGGAAGCGTTCCTCGCGACCGACGCGATCCTGACGCTCGTTTTGAACGTCGCGGACGGGCTGGTCGTTTACCCGAAGGTCATCGAGCAGCACCTCAGGAAAGAGCTGCCGTTCATGGCGACGGAGAACATCATGATGGACGCCGTGAAGCGCGGCGGCAACCGGCAGGAGCTGCATGAGCGCATCCGGTTGCATTCCATGGAGGCCGCGAAGGTGGTCAAGATGGAGGGCGGCGAAAACGACCTGCTCGAGCGCATCGCGGGAGACCCCGCGTTCGGCGTGACGCTCGACGAGCTGAAGGCCGTGATCGACCCGAAGCGGTATGTCGGCCGCGCGCCGCAGCAGACCGTGCGCTTCCTGCGCGATACAATCGGCCCCGTGCTCGCGCGCTATGAGAACGTCGGCGCGGCGGACGCCGAGGTCAACGTATAAAACAGCGGCGGAAGAAATACACATTTCCGTTCGGATCAAAGAATAGAAAGACAACGAAAGGTGAATTGCGTTATGGTCAAAGCGATCGTCGGCGCCTGCTGGGGCGACGAGGGAAAGGGTAAAATGACCGACGTGCTCGCGGGTACCTCGGACATCGTGGTGCGGTTCCAGGGCGGCGCGAACGCCGGGCACACCATCATCAACGAATACGGGCGGTTCGCGCTGCACCTGCTGCCGAGCGGCATTTTCCGGCAGAACGTGCTCAACATCATCGGCAACGGCGTGGCGCTCTCCATCGAGAGCTTCCTGAACGAGCTCGAGGACGTCGTCTCGAAGGGCGTGCCGAAGCCGAACATCGTCGTCTCCGACCGCTGCCAGGTCCTCATGCCCTACCACAAGCAGCTCGACGGCATGGAGGAGGCGCGCCTCGCGGCGAAGGCGTTCGGCTCCACGAAGAGCGGCATCGCGCCGTTCTATTCCGACAAATATTCCAAGATCGGCTTCCAGGTCAGCGAGCTCTTCATGGACGACGAGGCGATCTACGAGAAGATCGACCACATCCTCGGCATCAAAAACGTGCTCTACACCGAGCTGTATCACGTCGAGCCGCTCGACCGCGAGGAGATCTTCCAAACGCTGCGCGGCTATCGGGACGCGATCGCGCCGTATGTCGCGGACACGTTTACGATCCTGCGCGACGCGGTGAAGGCCGGGAAGACGATCCTCCTCGAGGGGCAACTCGGCTCGCTCCGCGACCCGGATCTCGGCATCTATCCGATGACGACCTCCTCGTCGCCGGTCGCCGGGTACGGCGCGATCGGCGCGGGCGGCATCCCGCCGTATGAGATCAAGGAGATCGTCACGGTCGTCAAGGCGTATTCCAGCGCTGTGGGGGCGGGGGAATTCGTCTCGGAGATCTTCGGCGACGAGGCCGAGGAGCTGCGCCGCCGGGGCGGCGACAAGGGCGAGTACGGCGCGACGACGGGCAGACCGCGCCGCGTGGGCTGGCTCGACACGCTGGCCGCGCGCTACGGCTGCGAGGTGCAGGGCGCGACGGCGGTGGGCCTCACCGTGCTCGACGCGCTCGGGTACCTCGACGAGATCCCGGTCTGCGTCGCGTATGAGCTCGACGGCAAGCGCATCGACCGCTTCCCGACGACCGCGGAGCTCAAAAAGTGCAAGCCGATCCTCGAAGTGCTGCCGGGCTGGAAGTGCCCGCTCACGGGGATCCGGAAGTATGAGGAGCTCCCGGAAAACGCGCGGAACTACGTGGAGTTCGTGGAAAAGCAGCTCGGCGTGCCGATCACCATGGTGTCGAACGGGCCGTCGAGAGACGATATCATCTTCCGCTGAACGCGGAGCTTTGCGGCCGGTCGTGGGGGACCGGCCGTCTGGCGTACTGGACAAGGGGGAAACAAAAATGTGCGGCATTGTCGGATATATCGGGCGGGAGGAATCCGCGCCGTTCTTGTTGGAGGGCCTGGAGAAGCTGGAGTACCGCGGGTACGACTCGGCGGGCGTTGCGGTCTACGGGCCGGACGGCCTGCGGGTCGCAAAGGCGAAGGGCAGGCTGAAGGTCCTCGCGGAGAAGATCGACGGGGGCAGGGCGATCCCCGGCACGGTGGGCATCGGCCACACGCGCTGGGCGACGCACGGCGCGCCGAGCGACGTCAACTCCCACCCGCAGACGAGCGCGGGCGGGAAGTTCGCCGTCGTCCACAACGGCATCATCGAGAACTATCTCTATCTCAAGAACCACCTGATCCGGCGCGGCGTGGAGTTCGTCTCCGAGACGGACACCGAGGTCGTCGCGCAGCTGCTGGAATACTACTACGACGGCAACGTGATGGAGGCGATCCGGAAGGTCGTGGAGAAGGTGGAGGGCAGCTACGCGCTGGGCATCCTCTGCGAGGATTTCCCGGACCGGCTCTTCGCCGTCCGCAAGGACAGCCCGCTGATCGTCGGGCTCGGGCGCGGGGAAAATTACATCGCCTCCGACATCCCGGCGATCCTCTCGAAGACGCGGGACATCTGCCGTCTCAAGGACAACGAGATCGCGGTGCTGACGCGCTCGAACGTCGGCTTCTTCGACATCGACGGCTATTTCCTCGAAAAGCCGGTCGAATACATCGAATGGGACGTCGAATCCGCCGAAAAGGGCGGCTACGAGCACTTCATGATGAAGGAGATCTGCGAGCAGCCGAAGGCGGTCCACGACACGATCTCCCCGCGCATCCGGGACGGGCGCATCGTGCTCGACGACATCGCGCTGACGAAGGAGGATCTGGAACGCTTCCGGAAGATCTTCGTCGTCGCGTGCGGCACGGCGTACTACGTCGGCGTCGTCGCGAAGTACGCCATCGAGTCGATGGTCGGCATCCCGGTCGAGGCGGACGTCGCCTCGGAGTTCCGCTACCGCTCGCCGGTCATCGGGCCTGACACGCTCGTGCTCATCATCAGCCAGTCCGGCGAGACGGCGGATACGCTCGCGGCGCTGCGCGAGGCGAAGCACGCGGGCTGCCGGGTGCTCTCCATCGTAAATGTGGTCGGGAGCTCGATCGCGAACGAATCCGACGACGTGCTCTATACCTGGGCGGGGCCGGAGATCTCTGTCGCTTCCACCAAGGCGTACAGCACGCAGCTCGCGCTCGTGTATCTGCTCGCGATCCATTTCGCGGAACTGCTGGGGAAGAAGTCCCCGGAGGAATGCGCGGCGCTGCTCGCGGCCGTGGAAAAGCTGCCGGAGCAGATCGAATCGCTGCTTGCGCACAAGGAGAACATCCAGTTCTTCGCGTCGCGGTACTTCAACGCGGGGGACATCTATTTCATCGGGCGGAACATCGACTACGCGGCTTCGCTCGAGGCGTCGCTGAAGCTCAAGGAGATCTCGTACATCCACTCCGAGGCGTACGCCGCCGGAGAGCTCAAGCACGGGCCGATCTCCCTGATCGAGGAGGGGACGCTCGTCGTCGCGCTTGCGACGCACACGGGCCTGTTCGACAAGATGATGTCGAACATCCGGGAGGTCAAGGCGCGCGGCGCGGTGGTGCTGGGCATCACGACGGAGGATAAGCTCGAGGCGCTGACCGCGCAGGCCGATATGGTCTTCCCGATCCCGAGCACGGAGACGTGCTTCCTGCCGTCGCTCTCGATCATCCCGATGCAGCTTTTCGCCTACTATGTGGCGTCCATGAAGGGCTGCGACATCGACAAACCGAGAAATCTCGCAAAGTCCGTGACCGTCGAATAAAATCGGAAAGGCAAACGCTATGGATCAGACGCAAAAAGAAAAAATCCTCGTCGTGGATTTCGGCGGGCAGTATAACCAGCTCATCGCGCGGCGCGTCCGCGAAAGCGGCGTGTACAGCGAGATCATTTCCTACCGCAAGGGGCTCGACGCCGTGCGCGAGGCCGCGCCGACGGGCATCATCCTGACCGGCGGGCCGAACAGCGTCTACGCGGACGGCGCGCCGTCAATCGACCCCGGCATCTTCGGGCTCGGCGTGCCGGTGCTCGGCATCTGCTACGGTGGGCAGCTCATGGCGCACCTGCTCGGCGGAAAGGTCGAGGCGGCGGGCGAGCGCGAGTACGGCAAGACGCTCGTTTCCGTCGACACCGGCTCGAAGCTGTTCTCCGGCATCCGGGAGGAGACCGTCTGCTGGATGAGCCACAACGATTATATCACGAGGCTGCCGGAAGGGTTCACCGCTTCGGCGCACACGGCGAACTGCCCGTTCGCCGCAATGGAATGCCCGGAGAAGAAGCTCTACGCGATCCAGTTCCACGCGGAGGTGCTCCACACCGAACAGGGGACCGAGATGCTGCGGAACTTCGTGTACAACGTCTGCGGCTGCCGCGGCGACTGGAAGATGGAGTCCTTCGTGGAATCGTCCGTCCGGGAGCTGCGGGAGAAGATCGGCGCGGGGCGCGTGCTCTGCGGGCTTTCCGGCGGCGTGGATTCTTCCGTCGCGGCGGCGATGCTCGCGAAGGCTGTCGGCAGGCAGCTGACCTGCGTCTTTGTGGACCACGGCCTGATGCGCAAGAACGAGCGCGAGGAGGTCTGCGCGGTGTTCGGCGAGAACGGGCCGTTCGAGCTGAATTTCGTCTGCGTGGACGCGGCGGAGCGCTTCTATGAGAAGCTCGCGGGCGTCACAGACCCGGAGCAGAAGCGGAAGATCATCGGCGAGGAGTTCATCCGCGTCTTCGAGGAAGAGGCAAACAAGATCGGCGAGGTGGAATATCTGGCGCAGGGCACGATCTACCCGGACGTCGTCGAGAGCGGGCTCGGCGGCGAGAGCGCGGTCATCAAGTCCCACCACAATGTGGGCGGGCTGCCCGACCATGTGCGCTTCAAGGAGATCGTCGAGCCGCTGCGGTACCTGTTCAAGGACGAGACGCGCCAGGCCGGGCGCGAGCTTGGCCTGCCGGAATACCTCGTCAGCCGCCAGCCGTTCCCGGGGCCGGGGCTCGGCGTGCGGATCGTCGGCGCGGTGACGCCGGAGAAGGTGAAGATCACGCAGGACGCGGACGCCATCTGGCGCGAGGAGATCGCGAAAGCGGGGCTGGACAAGTCGATCAGCCAGTATTACGCTGCGCTCACGAACCTGCGCAGCGTCGGCGTGATGGGCGACGAGCGCACCTACGACTACGCGGTCGCGCTCCGCGCGGTGACGACGACCGACTTCATGACGGCGGAGGCCGTGAACATCCCATGGGAGGTGCTCTCCGCCGCGACGAACCGCATCGTGAACGAGGTCCCGCACGTCAACCGCGTGCTCTACGACTGCACGTCGAAGCCGCCCGCAACGGTGGAGCTGGAATAATTTCACACCCATAGAAAAGCCCGTAAAGTCAGGCTTTTTGCCGCTTTGATGCCCTCCGTGGCAACAAAATGGCAACATTATTCGGATTATTGCATAAGTAAAGAGCTATCAGATTTTTGATGTCTGATAGCTCTTTTTTTATCTGCCGTTCAGTTTGTCCTTGAAAGCCTCAACCAAAGTATCGCTTAGCTCTTTGGGTGGGGCGGTTGCCCGAATTTCGGTATCGTCGTATTTGGGATAATGATATCGCCAGTTGTCGTAATCTTCTCGGCTGATTTCCCCTACTGCGAGCTTATCCGCCTGTGCTTTCCAAGCGGTAAGCATTTGCAGCAATTCGGCTGCGTCCTTGCCTTTATCGGCGTTGACTTTCAGGCAGACTGTGCCGTCTGTTTCGCTTACGGTGAGGCCGTAGATGTCCTCAAGGGCAAACAGAGTGTGTGCAAGCCCGATGTAACTGTCAATGTCCGGCACGGTAAGCGCCAGCGGGGAAACGTCCAACGCCTGCGCCAGCGCCGCGGTGATTTCTGCTTTGGGCGAACGGGTTCCCATTTCATATTGCGCCAGCCGAACATCAGCGCTCTTTTCGGGGAAGCCCAGAAGCATCCCGAGATATTTCTGCGTCATCCCCCGCATGGTGCGGAAGAAGCGAATTCTTTCTCCGATTGCCATAGTGTTTTTCTCCTTTTGAATGGGCTTAAATTGAAGTATAGCAGAAACGTTTAGAGAAGTCAAGAGAAATAAACAAAAAAGTTTAATTTTAACTCCAAAACCGCTTGACAAAAGCGGAAATACTTAGTATAATGGAGATGATCTAAGCGAATACGCTTAGCAAACTCGTCGTGCGCCACGGTAATGGCGCATCCGCTCGGGCGAATCGGGAGGCGGTCAGCAAGAATCCCGACACGAAAGAAATAGAACTATTCAAAATCAGAAAGGAGAATAGGATGGAAAACAAATTTATCCGTGCCGATGAAGTGGCAAAGGAGCTTTCAGTGTCTGTCCCATACGCTTACAAGCTCATTCGACGTCTGAATGATGAGCTCAAAGCACAGGGGTATCTCACGATTGCAGGGCGGCGGGTCAACCGCCAGTATTTTCACGAACGATTCTACGGAACAGGAAATGAGAGTGGATAAATGCCCGTATTCAAAAACGGAGACAACGGCACTTGGTATGTCATGGTTCGCTAGGGTTCCGTTAAAAACTCTTTTATCGTCTTCAGCACCGTATCGAAATCCTCTGTCTTCGCATCAATCTTCCGGCAGAACGTTTTCCATTTCTTCTGCATTTCTGCATCGCTGCCAAAAGTCATCACCTGCTCAAACTGTTCGACTGAAAAAGTGTGGCCGCGGTTTTCAAAGGTTTTTCTTAGCGCTTCGGTGAGCACCTTGCCGTCAAAATCAAATTTTTGCGCCAGATAATAAATGTCGTAATAATCCTTCATCCGGCTGGAAAACTCCATCAGAGA
>CANQIG010000063.1 GCA_947623765.1 uncultured Clostridia bacterium
GTGACGGACGACGGTCTTCCACTTTTCAGGAGTGCCTTTCCGCACGTCGGAGAGATAGATCTCGTGGTGCTGCCGCCCGGACGCGAAGTCGTTCTCGAAGCCGTTTCCCGGCGCGCTGTCGAACGGGCCGATGGGGCGGCTTTTCAGTTTGGCTCTTTTGGCCGGATCGGGTGACGGACGACGGTCTTCCACTTTTCAGGAGTGCCTTTCCGCACGTCGGAGAGATAGATCTCGTGGTGCTGCCGCCTGGGCGCGAAGTCGTTCTCGAAGCCGGTCTCCGGCGCGCTGACGAGTGGCACGGCGCGGCGGCTTTTCAGTTCGTTTCTTTTGGCCGGATCGGGTGGCGGACGACGGTCCTCCACTTTTCCGGCGCGGCTTTCCGCACGTCGGAGAGGTAAATTTCATGGTGCTGCCGCCCGGATGCGAAGTCGTTCTCGAAGCCGCGTTCCGAAAGGTATGCGTCCATCTTGGCGACGCTCTCCGGCTCGCTGTCGAACGGACCGACGTGCAGGATCTGCACGCAGAGCCCTTCCTCGACCGTCAGGTATTCCACCTTCCCGAAGTCCTGTCCCTTTTTGCGCGTCGCTTCCGCGACCGCCCAGCGGAAATCCGCCTCGGTCACGAAATCCGGGAGGCGGATACAGGAGATCCAGTGGAACGCGTCTTTCCGGGCGTAGTCGAGGGCTTCTGCCCCCTCCTGCCGCCAGAAGCCCTCGAGCGGCGGGACGACGAAATCGAAATACCCGTCGATCCTGTGGTCCCCCATCTTGCTCATCTTCACGGTGTATGCGACGCCGTAGAGCAGGCCGGTCGACGATTTGTACGCGCCGCCCTCCTCGTTGGGGTCTCCCGTGCCGCGCACCGCGATATAGCGCATCGGAGGGACGGTCACGATCTCCGGCTTTTTCCCGGGCATATAAAATTCTTTGTATTCCTTCTTGTAATCGAACGCCATGCTTTGCGCCTCCCGGAACGAACAGGGGCTCCCGCGCGGGGAGCCCCTTCTGTTTTTGGAAAACTTATTTGATCATGCTGGCAACTTCCGCGGCGAAATCGTCGCTGCGCTTCTCGATGCCCTCTCCCTTTTCAAAGCGGGTGAACTCCGCGACCTTCATCGTGCCGCCGGCCTTCTTCGCCTCTTCGTCGATATACTTCTGCACGCTGATATCGCCGTTCTTGACGAACGCCTGCTGCAGGAGGCAGTTGTTCTCGTAGAACTTCCCGATGCGGCCCGTGACCATCTTCTCGATGATATTCTGCGGCTTCTTCGCGTTCTTCGGGTCGTTCTGGATCTGCGCCATCAGGATCTCTTTCTCCTTGTCGAGCGCTTCCGCCGGAACGGTCGTCTCATCGAGATAGAGCGGGTTCAGCGCGGCGATCTGCATCGCGACGTCCTTGCCGACCTCGTGGAGGACTTCGGCGGGGATGTTCTCGGTCTCGAAGCGGACCAGCACGCCGATGCGGCCGCCGCCGTGGACGTACGCCACGCAGTCGCCCTCATAGCGGGCGAAACGGCGGATCTTGATGTTCTCGCCGATCGTGAGGATCTTATCCTTGAGCAGCGCGTCGACCGTGTCCTCGCTGTTGTACGCCTTCATGGCGAGCAGCTCTTCGACGGTCGCCGGGTTGCCGTGGATGACGGTCTCGGCGCAGGTCTTGACGAACTCGTTGAAGCTGGCGTTCTTCGCGACGAAGTCGGTCTCGGCGTTGACTTCGATCACGACGCCGACCTTGCCGCACTCGCTGACCATCGCGAACGCGACGCCCTCGGCGGCGATGCGCCCGGCCTTCTTCACGGAAGCCGCGAGGCCCTTCTCACGGAGCAGCTCGGTGGCCTTTTCCATGTCGCCGTTGGCCTCGGTGAGCGCCTTCTTGCAGTCCATCATGCCGCAGCCGGTCTTCTCGCGCAGAGCGGCAACGTCTTTCGCAGTGAAACTCATTCTTATCCCTCGTCTTTCTCGAAATTATTCCTCAGTCTCCGGCTCGGCCTCGGCGTTCGCTTCGGCTTCCTCGGTCTCTTCCTGTGCGGCGGCGCCCATCTGGCCCTCGCGGCCCTCGATGATGGCGTTCGCGATCGCGCCCGCGATCAGGCGGACGGCGCGGATCGCGTCGTCATTGCCCGGGATCACATAGTCGATCTCGTCCGGGTCGCAGTTCGTGTCGACGATGGCGACGATCGGGATGCCGAGCTTGCGGGCCTCGGAAACGGCGATGTGCTCCTTGCGCGGGTCGACGATGAACAGCGCGCCCGGGAAATCCTTCATCTCCTTGATGCCGCCCATATACTTTTCGAGCTTTTCGATCTCGAGCTCCAGCTTCACGACTTCCTTCTTCGGGAGCAGATCGAACGTGCCGTCCTCCTGCATCTTGCGCAGCTGCGCGAGGCGCTGGATGCGGCGGCGGATCGTGGTGAAGTTGGTGAGCATGCCGCCGAGCCAGCGGGCGTTCACGTAGTACGCGCCGGCGCGGGTGGCCTCCTCGCGGATGGAATCCTGCGCCTGCTTCTTCGTGCCGACAAACAGGACGTTCTTGCCCTCCATCGCGAGATCGCGGACGAAGTTGTACGCTTCCTCCAGCTTGCGCACGGTCTTCTGCAGATCGATGATGTAGATCCCGTTGCGCTCGGTGAAGATGTACTGCGCCATCTTCGGGTTCCATCTTCTGGTCTGGTGTCCGAAGTGGACGCCAGCCTCCAGAAGCTGCTTCATGGATACGACTGCCATTCTTGAAAACCTCCTTGGTTTTTCCTCCGCCGGGCCTGTTTTTCGGACTCCACCGCCTCGCGGCACCTGTCCGGGGCTTCCGGCGTGCGTTTTTGCGTGCAGACACTGCAAACCGCATCGATTAGTATACCACAGATCGGCGCGGAAAGCAAGCGTTTTTTCCCCGTTTTTCGGGACAGGACGCCCCTTTTTGTAAAACACGGCGCGAAAAGCGGCCCCGCTTGGTGCGGGGCCGCAGGTTTCGCGCTTACAGCGTCTCGACGAGCTCCTCCCGCGGGCGGGAGAGGGCGTGGCGGTCGCTCGGGGCGGCGTCCGCCGCCGGGTACCCGACCGCGAACACGCAGACGAGCTCGTACTTTTCCATCTGCGGGAAGAGCTGCTTCATCTTCGCGGGATCGAAAAAGCCCACCCAGCAGGTGCCAAGGCCGAGGTCGTGGACCTCGAGCATCATGTGCGTCGCAACGATCGAGGCATCCACGTCGGCGAAATTGTGGCCGTCAAACGGCCGCTTCCACGCCTTTTCCGGGTCCCCGCCGATGACGAACACGACCGGCGCGTCCTTCACGAACGCGCAGGGCGTCGTCGAGGCGGCCTTTTCGCGCGCCTCCGCGCTCTGCATAACCCAGACCTTGAAGGGCTGCGCGTTCGTCGCGGTCGGCGCGGCGACGGCGGCCGCGAGGATCTGTTCCACCTTTTCCGGCTCCACCGGCTTCGCGGAGAGCTTGCGCACGGAGTAGCGTTCCTTTGCGAGTGTCAAAAAGTCCATCGTCTTTTCCTCCTGTTGTTCGGGATTTCCGGCGTGCGTTTTTGCGTGCAGATACCGCAAACCGCGGCGATTAGTATAGCACAAATCGCTGCGGTTTACAAGTATTATCTTCGATTTTCCGGGGGCCGTTCGATTCCCCACCTCCCGGTCAGTGGTGGATGTCGCTGTGGTGGGAGCCGTCGCTCTCCGCGTGGTGCTCTACCGCCGTCACGGTCCCCCCGGCGCTTGCGGTATGGTGGTGGCTCTCCTCGGTGCAGTCGAGCGGGCAGTTGTGGTGGTGGTCATAGTCCGTGCAGTCCGCGGGGCAGTCGTGGTGGTGGGACGGGTCCGTGCATGTCGGGTCGCTGCAGCCCATCCCGCTGACAAACGTCGTCCCCGTCTCTGCCGCAGACGTGCGCAACGCATCGGCCTCGGAAGCGCTGCTCTGCTGTGAAGCGTTGCCCTGCTGCGCCGCGCAGCCCGCAAACGCGAACAGGAACAGAACAAGTGTTAAAATCGCAAATGTCTTTTTCATCGTAACGTCCTCCCTTTTGTCTTGTTTTTTATTCGGACAGAAGCATCTGGAGCTTCTGATAGCCCTCGTGGACCGCGTCGCGGATCTCGTCGTCGGTCATCGAGGAGATCTGCTCCCCGCGCTCCCAGACGCCCTTCACGCACGTGCGGAACAGGCTGCTGAACTCCATGTCGACCGCGTTTTGGAACTCCGCCTGCGTGATGCTCTCCCGAAGGGTGAGGAAGCTCTCGCGCGTCGTCGGCGACATGAACCACTGCTTACTGTTGATCCGCGCGGGCGATCCCTCCGTCATGCAGTTCCCGTACACCGGGAAGGCAAACGTATCCGCGCCGATCTGCGTCGTGGCAGAGTAGGAAGCCTGCGCTCCCTCGCCGAGGAGGTAATCCAGCACGAAAAACGCGTCCTCGGGCCGCTTGGTGTTCGCGTTGATCGCGCCGTACTGGCGGATGACCGCCGTGACCCCGCCCTGCAGGGAATACGTCGGGACGAAGGTCCAGTCGTCGGAAACGCCTTCCTCCCGGTCGAACGAGTCAAAGCCCATGCCGACGCGCCCGTTGGACGGGACCATGCCATCCGAAGCGTTGACGCGGGCATCCAGATCGCGGAACTCGATCAGCGTCTCATAGATCTCCTCCTCGGAGAGCAGCAGCGACCGCGAGACCGGGTCGTAGAGCTTGCCGAACACGGAGGCGGGGTCCCACTGCACGAGGCTGTACGATGCGGCGGTCTGCAGCAGCCGCTCTCGTCCGCGCAGACATCCGCCCAAGTGAGGTTCGCGTCCGGCGTATGGGCGGCTTCCTCTGCGGGAAACGCCGAGGCGCGCACCGTGTAGTTGAGCGGCAGGATCAGCTGCCAGTACTTCTCGCTGCGGCCCGCCGCCATGATGATCGGATCGAGCGCGTCCCAATCCATGAACTTCGCTTTCGGGAGGAGGTCGTCGAGGGGGTAGAACACGTTCTGTTCCACCTGCATATCCGCCATATGGAACAGCGGGTCTGCGTGCTCCTCGTCCGTCGCGATCAGGAAGACGTCCGGGCCTCGCCCGGCCATGATCTCCGCGCGGAGGCGCTTGAGCTCCTGCTCCCGCTCCTCGGGGTGGTCTTCAAAGACGCCGCCGTTGCTCTTGTTCGGATACTCGATCTTCGGCACCGCGATGATCTCCACGTCCTCCGGCCCGCCGTTTGCCCGCAGCTCCTCGACGAACGCGCGCGCGGCGGTGTCCGTGCCGTCGCCGAAGGCCGGGCAGTCCACGAGGATCTGCAGCGGCTCCTTCTCCGCCGCCGCGCACCCGGCGGACGTGCAGAGCAGCCCCGCTGCGAGGAGCAGAGCCGCCGCGCGGCACCCTATCTTCCACGCTTTTTTTTTCATTCATTTTGCTTCCCCCTTTTCGTTTCTTCCTCTGCGCGGCGGGTCCGCCGCGCCTCTATCCAGCATTATAGCGCGCACGATAAACTATGTCAATAGCAAATATGAAAAAAAAAGCATATTTTGCAAAGAAATGCGATGTGCCTTTTTTTGCACAGGAACGGGGACGTCCGAAAGGGCGTCCCCGGAAGGCAAAAACCGATTTATTCCTGCGCGGAGGGCCGAACGACCTCCCGCACCTCGCTCTCCTCGCTGACCGAAAGCTCCCCGGAGCAGTCCACGCGGCCGATCCGGCAGCCGGGGCCGACCGTCACGTCCTGCCCGTTGACGGCCTCGGCCTCCACGCCGTAGAGCCGCACCGTTGTCGCCTCGATGAGCCGCGCGCGGCGCACGGGCCTGCCGCCGGAACGCTTGCCGAAGATCCGCACGGCCTTTTTCAGGCCGCCGACGTCGATCTGCACGCCGTTCACACTGAAGTGCCAGCCCCCGTCGTCCTCTGCGGAGACGCCGTCGTCCTCCTCGCCGATCTCGATGCGGTCGCCGACGATCTCGTCCGCCACGACGCCGCCGGGGATTCGCACCTCGTCCGCGCTGATCTGCCCCGCCGCGCTGATGTTCCCCTCGCACGCGAGGCGGTCGGCCTCGATGTCGCCGTCGGAGGCGAGGATCCCGTCGACCGAGATCTCGCTCGCGGCGAGACCTGCAAAGTGCGCCTTGCCGTCGCAGCGGAGCGTGTGGAGCGAGGCGGTCGCCGCAGAGAGCTCGCCGTCGACATCCGTGTCCCCGGCGGTGAGGTTGCCGGAAAGCGCCATGTTCCCCGCAACGGAGAGATGCTGCACCGAGGCGGTCGCAGCCGAAAGCTCGCCGTACACGTCGGTGTCCCCGGCGGTGAGGTTGCCGGAAAGCGCCATGTTTCCGGCAACGGAGAGATGCTGCACCGAGGCGGTCGCAGCCGAAAGCTCGCCGTCGACGTCCGTGTCCCCGGCCTCGAGCGCGCCGGAGATCTTCATGTGTCCCGCGACGGAGAGTTCCGCGACCGTACACCCGCCGACGACCGAGACCGCGCCGTCCACCTCCGTGTTTTCGGCGGCGAGCGGGCCGTCCGTTTTCAGGGAACCGGCGACCTCGAGCCTCCCGCGGAAAGCGGCCGGACCCTTCACGCCGACCGCGCCGTCGATCTCCCCTTCCTCCGCGCGGAGGCCCGCGCATTTCAGCACGCCGCACACCTCGAGCGGCCCGCAGGCGAGCGGCCCGCCGGTATCCATCGCGCCGTTGACCTCCACGCGTTCGGCGTTCAGCTCCTGCTCGACGTCGAGCGTGCCGTTGACCTCCATCTCTCCTCCCCGAACGGTGACCGCGCCCTCGACCTTTCCGACGCCGTTCACCTCCATCGACTCGCAGGAAACGCTGCCGTGGACCTTCCCGACGCCGTTGATCTCCACTTCCCCGTATTCGCCGCCCGGCGCGCTGCCGATGTCGTTGATCTCCAAATTCGTCATGGTTCAAACCCCTTTCAAGTCCGGGAACAGCGCCCGGTGATTCATTTTCAGCATTTCCGCCGTCTCCCGCAGCGACACGCTGTGCGCCGTGCGGATCGTGCGGTCGAACGTCAGCGGCGCGTTCGCGCCGTGGAGCAGCGCGTGGACCTCCGCGCCGACGAAAAAGACGGTCAGCACCGCGTCGAGGCCGCCGTCCCCGGCTGTCGAGAGCGAGAGCTCCGTCAGCTCGGGGAGGGCCTGCGGCGCGATGCAGAGCCGCGCGCCGGCCTCCGTCACCGCCGCGAGCAAGGAGAGCTCAAACAGCGACCAGTCCTCCCCGGACTTCTCCTGCCGCGCGCGCTCCATGACCTCCGGCGCGATCTCCTCCACGCTCCCGAGCGCCGTCTCCCCGACGACCCCCGGCGCGATGTCCGCCGAGAGCATTCGCGAGAGCTCGGAGAGCGAGTAGCGGTCCTTGTTCGCGAGGATCGATTCGACGCGCGGAAGGATCTGCTCCTCCCGGAAAAACGTCTCCTGCCCCGTATACGACGACCGCTTGATGAACCACTCCTCCGGGATCAGCCGCTCGCGCTTCCAGCGGTAGAGCTGCCCGTAGGAGATGCCGGTCCGCTCCAAAAGTTCCTTTTTGGAAATCAGTCCCATGAAATCCCCCGTTTCCCGTTACGCCCACAAGAGGTACGAACCAGTCCTTATGCAGCGTAACAATGTTTTGTTACGCTCACAGTATACACCGGAAGCGTGCGGTTGTCAATAGGCTTTTTGAAAAAAGCGCGAAAAAAAAGACGGCGGGAACCGTCTCATTTTTTCCGGAGCTGTTTTGTGCTTTTCACGAGCATGGCCACGGAGAGCGCGAGGAGGACAAAAAACGCCGCGCCGCCGACACACTTCCCCATGGTCTCCCGAAACGGCCCGCCGTCTCCGAATTCCGAGATCATCGCGGACTGGAGCGAATAGACCGAAATGACCGCCGCCGCGAGGTTCAGCGCTTTGTGCGCGGCGAGGATCGGTTCGTCGTACCGACGCGCGGCCGCGAGATCGCGGATCGACCGGATGACCGCGTAAAACGTGTAGAGCGCCACGGCGTAGATGATGTACTGCGGGTACGCGATGACGTGGCCGCTGTACACTGTGAGGCAGAAGATGCCGAAGAGCGCGAGCGTCAGGGCGAGCATCAGGGCGGCGCAGCGGCGGTACGTTTTCCAGCGCGCGCGGCCACTTTCCGCCCGGCCGCCGCGCAGCAGAAGGACGCGCAGCCCAGTGAGCAGGAGATAGTAAAACGCCAGCGTCCCGAGCCAAAGGGACCGCCCCGCGATCCCGCCGACGAGGTTGACCGCCGCATACCCGCCGCCGACGGCGAGTGAGATGCACAGCGCGCGCCGTTCTTTCCGCCGCCGTTCCTCGGGGAGGGCGGCGCGTTCCCGGCGCTTCACGGCGCGCCGTCCGGGAGGATGCACCGCATACAGACCGCGATGACCTCCTCTGCCGGCATTTCGCAGTTCCCCTCGATCCACGCTTCGACGATGCCCATCAGCCCGGAGAGATAAAACCGCATCGTGAGCTGCTTTTCCGCGCCGGGAATGTGGAAGCGGTCCAGCACGGGAGAGAACACTGTTTGGAAGAGTCCTTCAAAGGTGCGCTCCATGGAGAGCGCTTTCGGCTGGGAGAACGCCACGCGGAACAGGACGCGGTTCTCCCGGACGAACTCAAAATAGGGCCGCATATACTCCGGCGAGATGAAGACGAGGTCGCGGACGTCCGCCGAACGAAGCTTTTCGGCGAACGCCGCGCGGTCGACGTTGTAGCGCTCGAAGCAGACGCGGCACATATACGCCTCGCACTCCTCGAGCAGGTCGGCGACCGTCTCGTAGTGGAGATAAAAGGTGGAGCGGTGGACGCCGGCGGCCTCGCAGATCTCCTTCACGGTGATGTACGCGAAGTCCTTCTTCTCGAGCAGGGCGAGCAGCGCCCTGTCCATCCGCACGGCGGTGTTGAAGTATTTGCTCTCCGAGCGGTTCATCCGTTCCGCCTCCCTTCCCGTAAGCCCGTGCGAACTCAGCCCTCTTCCGCGATCTCCGACGCGAGCCGGAGGATGTCCCCGGCGTATTTCTCCTTGCTCCTTTGCAGCAGGCGCTTGTAAATGGGGTAATTCACCGCCGCGCCGACGAACCCCAGCACCCCGCACGCGACGCCGAGCGTCATCGCCGCCGCGCCGCCGTCCCCCAGCGCGCCGAGGCAGATGCACATCCCAAAGCCAGCGATCAGCGTGCAGAGGATCCCGAAGGTGTACGCAAAGATCAGCGACGGCAGCTTCGCCCGCCGGTCCAGCTTTTTCAGCGCGACGACCTTCGACGCACTCT
>CANQIG010000064.1 GCA_947623765.1 uncultured Clostridia bacterium
ATCGCCTTGTTCGTCTTTGTATATTTGACCGCTTTGTCCGTGATGATTCCTCCGACGACCACCTTCTCCCCGTCCTTGGCCACGAGCAAATGATCGGGCCACCTGTGCGCGATCGCGTTACACTTTTCCAGCGTATGCCACTTCAAATACGCACCGTCGATCAGCCCCGTGTAGGTCTCATGCCACGATCTGTAATGGACGTACCCCTTTCCGTCGATCTCCGCTTCGCTTTCCATCGGCTTGATGACGTATTCTGCCATTTACGCGTCCTCCTGTATTCCTCTATTCGCACAGGATCAAATGATCCGCTGTGATGTATTTGTCCGACCAAAGCTGTGCCTCGATGTACTGCCTGCCGACGGCCGCCAAAAGCGCGTCAAAATCTGCAAAGCGGTAAAACGCGGCGGTCCCCGGATCCACTTCCGCAAACGAAGCCGCCAGCGCAAACGCCTCCCGTTTGGGCAGCCGCATGATATTGCGGCGCGCAGTCCAGGTGGCAGTAATTCACCAGCATGAGTTCCTCAAACGTTTTCACACATACTCCCCAATTCTAGGCGTTGCCGAGCGCCCCTGCAAATAGAGAGCGTCACTTGTCTTTTTTGCTCTCGATTGCATGGATCGTACACGCAAATCCCGCGACGATTGCAAACAGAAGGCAAAATGTCTCCGACTCGTTTATCGCAGACCCCACGAAGATCCCGACAAAGGCCGCGGCAAGTATAATTATGACAGAAACGATCGTCCGAACCATAGAGATCTACCTCCGTAATTTTTTTCTGTTTTCTTTCCCCCGCCCGGCGGGAGCGTCACACCGGCAAAATCGGGAGATTGTCGAGACACGGCGGGAGGTGCATCATGAAATGGTTCGTCATCGGCGTCTCCAGCATCCCGGCCCGGGTGAGCCTGCCCCAGAACACCAGCAGCCACACGGAACGCAGGTCGGAGGTCACGCCGCCCGCCTCATAGATCCGCATGACCCACTCCTCGGGGACCATCTCGAACAGCTCCCCGTCTTTCAGCCCCGCGATGATCTTCCGGGTATTCCTCCCCACCTGGACCGTATAGTCGAAAAGCGCCTCGGGCCGGATCGCCTCGCCGAACGAAACCGCCTCGTCGGGCTCAAGCGCGTTGCCCGTGTCGGCGACCGCCGCGCCGATTTTCCTCTGCCATTCATCGTTGAAGATCTGCTCCCCGTTTGCCAAAAGGATGTTGCTGACGAGATCCTCAATCCGTGCCGTGTGCCAGAGCTGCCACACCAAGGGGACCCGATCCGTCCCCGCATAGTGGAGGTCCGTCTCCCACGGCTGTCTGGGGACCAGATCGTTTTGATGCCCGGCGAGCATATACTGCACGACATAGTCCGCCATCGTCTTCTCCCCGCCGCCGGATACGCAGGCGGGATGCACCAGCGCGTGGAGCTCCAGCGCAAGGGCTTTCACCTTTTGGGCGTCCCTCTCCTGCACCGCCTCGCGGAACGCGAGATTCTTCCGGTCGTACGCGCCATAAAGTTCCTGCTTCAACACAATGTCTCCTCCTCAAATTTCATTTTGCTGAAAACCGCCGATTCGGTAGAGTCTTATTATACTCCCAAAACGGGAAGAAATCAACCGTCCGAAAAGTGCCCAATCGTATTCTCCATAATCCGCAGTCCGTCTCATGATAAAACATTTGTTTTGGCTTTTTTTTTAGCGTTGAAAGCAGCATTTATTTGTGATATAATCCAAGCATGACAGCCGCAAGGAATCTGTCTGAAACGGCCAACGAACTGAGGGGGCGCATCCCCGCTTTGCGCAACGCACATCCCCAGAACTTCTGTAAGACGCCGAACGACACCATCCCGAGAGAGGAGAACTCTGTATTATGTTGTATTACCTCAGAAAATACTGATCCACGACCGCTCCATCCTCCTCGTGGACGAGGGCACGAGCGCGCTCGACCGGAAGAACGCGGCTCTCGTCGAGGACAGCCTGCTCGCAAACCCGAAACTCACGCTGATCCTCGTCAGCCACCACCTCACCCCGGAGCGCAAAGCGCAGTTTACCGAGGTATACGATCTGCAGCCCACGGTCCCGGAAGTAAAACCGGCGTGAGACGGTGAATCAAAACCACCCGAAATGAATTGTTTTCTAAAACCCCAGAGGAGCCTGTACTCCCTGACACTTTCAATGCCGCCCGCAAAAGCAGGCGGCATTGTGCGTTGTTATCTCACTTTCTCGATCGGCATCCAGATCTGAACTTTGCGCTCCGCCTTTGGCAGCCAATGATAGACGGCCAACTCCGGGGCGTTTTTGAGCTGAAATCCCATTTCCGGCATCCACTCGGTCAAGACCTGGATCCTTAAATTCAGCAAGTCAAAATAATCGCAGATGGCGTTTTTGACGTCGCTCGTCTCAAAGATCGCATAGGTCGTCTCGGGGATCACGATGTTTTCCAGTCCCAGATCTTCCACAAAATCGACGCCGGTGACCTCTCTGTTATACAGGTTCTCTCTTTCCCAATCATCCAACAGATGGCAGTAATAATAGTCATACCCTTCCTCCGTGATGTTGGCGATCACGCAATGCGCATCCATATTTCGGGCCGCGCCTCGGAGGAACCACTGTTTTCCCCTCGTCGTTACAAAAAGCTGCTCTTCCTGATGCTCTCTTTCCTTGCCGTAGGGTACGCCGGTAAAATGCGCTTTGTATCCCGTCAAGATCATTTCCGGCTTCTTTTCAATTCTGTAATCCATAAGTGTACCGCCTTCCAAAGAAAAATTCAGTACAAGTCGGGAATAGGATCTCAGCATACTGCCGTTTTCCCGGGCCTGCGACGGCAGGATACCGTGGAAATTCCGAAATGCTTTCGCAAAGCTGTCCGGACTTACATAGCCGTACTTGAGCGCAATGTCGAGCACCTTTGCGCCGCTTGTGGCGAGCTCTGTACCTGCAAGCGACAGTCGGCGATTCCGGATATACTCGCCGACGGTAAAACCGCAAAGAATACTGAACACACGCTGAAAGTGATAGCTCGATGAAAAGCTCTGCGCGGCGACCTTCTCGTAATCGATCGTTTCTGTCAGATGATCTTCGATATAGTCCACCGCTTTCTGCAGCCCTGTGATCCAGTCCATGCTCTCCCTCCTTGTCTGTCTGTATTTTACCAAAAGGCGATCATCCTTTCCCGATCTCCCGTGCGGAGTGTGATCGGGCGGTTTTTCCTGTGGCGCACAGGATTCCGCTTCAGTGCCTGATTTGGTCTTGCGCATTTTTGCATCTTCATTTTCGTCTAAAATAAGATTTTTCTGCCGTTATACGAAACAAGCGAAGACTATAGATTGCTCCCCCCTCCGCCATCTGTTTTACAGGCCGGGAAAACATCTCTTCCGCCTCTCGGTCGATGTCGGCAAGAAAGCCGTTCGGTTCGCAGGCTGTGCGTAAGCAGCGGTTGTCTTTCCCGCTTGCACGGAGCGAATGATACAAAACCAGCACCGCTTTGTCTCCGTGTGTAACCGAGCATCGGATCGCGTCCCACGATCCAAATCCCAAATCCGACAAGCGTTCCATTTTATCGCATAAGTCAGAACCGCCAGTGAAGCCGGTAGCTTCGTGCAGACCCCGAAAGGGCCTGCTGCGGGTACAGCCGGATGAACGGTTCACCGCTTGCATTCCTCGCCCCGCCCTATAAATGGACGATTTCCTTTCCCTTGTGGGTTTTTCGTAACGGCGAACCTCGCAAGTTACCTTTCCCGCTTCGCTCGATGCTTGTCGCTAAAGCTTTTCTATACGCAGCCGCACAGCCGGTGGTTGTTTTTGCCGCTAAAAGCATACAAAACAAGAAGGCGCAGCCCATAAAGCTGCACCCTCCCATTACATCGGAAAATATTTCCTTACCATCCCGCAGTATTCATTTCCCGGAACGTCCCCAAGCGCGTGCCTTGGAAACTCAGTCCCCGAACATATCCTTCAGCTTTCCGAAGAAGGTCTTCCGCTTCTGGTAGTTCCGGTCGTCTGCGGAGGATTCCAGCTCGCTGAGGATCTCCTTCTGCCGCTTGGAGAGGTTCTTCGGGACCTCCACCGTCACCTGTACATACTGGTCGCCGCGTCCCCTGCCCTGCAGGCTCTGAATCCCCTTGCCCTTGAGCTTGAACACGTCGCCGGGCTGCGTCCCCTCGTGGACGTGGTAGCTGACCTTCCCGTCCAGCGTCGGGACCGTCACGTCTGCGCCGAGCGCCGCCTGCGTGAACGTGATCGGCATCTCGCACCAGACGTCGTTGCCGCGCCGCGTGTAGATCGGATGCGGGCGCACCGTCACGAAGACGTGAAGATCCCCGTTCGGGCCGCCGTTCGCGCCGGCGTTGCCGCGCCCACCGACATTCAGGACCTGTTCGTCGTCGATGCCCGCCGGGACCGTGATCTCGATCGTCTTCTCCCGCCGGATGCGGCCCTTGCCGTCGCACGTACGGCAGGGCGTCTCGATGATCTTTCCGGTGCCGCGGCAATGGTCGCAGGTGCCGACGGACTGCATCACGCCGAACGGCGTGCGCTGGTTGATCCGCACCTGACCGATGCCGCCGCAGTGCGGGCAGGTCTTCGGGCTCGTGCCCTTTGCCGCGCCGCTGCCGCCGCAGTCCGGGCAGGACTCGATCTGGTGGTACTTCACGTTCTTTTTGCAGCCCTTCGCCGCCTCCTCAAAGGAGACGACCACGCTGGTCTCCGCGTCCGAGCCGCGCCGCGGCGCGTTCGGGTTCTGACGGCGCGCGCCGCCGAAGCCGCCCCCGAAGAAGCTGTCAAAAATATCGGTGAAATCGAAGCCGCCCGCGCCGCTATAGCCCGCTCCCCCGGCGCCGCCGCCGAAGTTCGGGTCCACGCCCGCAAAGCCAAACTGGTCGTATCGGGCGCGTTTGTCCGAATCGGACAGCACCTCATACGCCTCGTTCGCCTCCTTGAACTTCGCCTCGGC
Source organism: uncultured Clostridia bacterium (assembly GCA_947623765.1). Classification (GTDB taxonomy): domain Bacteria; phylum Bacillota; class Clostridia; order Oscillospirales; family Acutalibacteraceae; genus Hominenteromicrobium. The sequence goes on from CANQIG010000064.1 coordinate 4,942, forward strand.
GTTCTTGTCGCCGGGGTTCAGGTCCGGGTGGTACTGCTTCGCGAGCTTGCGGTAGGCCTTCTTGATCTCGTCGTCCGACGCGCCCTTCTGTACGCCGAGCACCTCGTAATAATCTCTCTTGCTGTCTGGCATCCGACCATCTCCTCACAAAAGGCAAGGGGCTTTTCGGCCCCCTGCGCTTCTGTTGTAACTCCTTATTCGACGTCCTTGAAATCCGCGTCGTAGACGTCGCCCGTGCCGCCCGGCTGCCCGCCGGCGTTCGGACCCGCGCCCGGCGTGCCGTACGGCGGCTGCGGGCCGCCCTGCGGGGCCGCGTTCTTGTACATCTTCTCGCTGACCGCATAGACCGCCTTCTGCAGGTCGTCCATCCCGGCCTTGATGTTCTCCACCGTGCCGTTCGTGAGCTGCCCGCGCAGCGCCGCGATCTTGGAATTGAGCTCCGTCTTGTCCGCGTCGTCGAGCTTGTCGCCGTTCTCATTGACGAGCTTCTCCGCCGTGTAGCAGAGGTTCTCCGCGTTGTTCTTCGTGTCAACCTCCTCGCGGCGCTTCTTGTCCTCCTCCGCGAACTGCTCCGCCGCCTTGACGGCCTTATCGATGTCCTCCTTGCTCATGTTGGAGGACGAGGTGATCGTGATCTTCTGCTCCTTGCCGGTGCCGAGGTCCTTCGCGGAGACATTCACGATGCCATTCGCGTCGATGTCGAACGTGACCTCGATCTGCGGGATGCCGCGCGGCGCCGGGGCGATGCCGTCGAGCCGGAACAGCCCGAGCTGCTTGTTGTCGCGCGCGAATTCGCGCTCGCCCTGCAGGACGTTGACCTCGACCTGCGTCTGGCCATCCGCCGCCGTCGAGAAGATCTGGCTCTTCTTCGTCGGGATCGTCGTGTTGCGGTCGATGATGCGGGTCATGACACCGCCCATGGTCTCCACGCCGAGGGACAGCGGCGTGACGTCGAGCAGCAGGAGGCCCTGCACCTCGCCGCCGAGCACGCCGGCCTGCAGCGCCGCGCCGATCGCGACGCATTCATCCGGGTTGATGCCCTTGAACGGCTCCTTGCCGATGAAATTCTTGACCGCGTCCTGCACGGCGGGGATCCGGGAGGAACCGCCCACCATCAGGACCTTATTGATCTGGCCGATGGAGAGACCGGAATCGGAGAGCGCCTGGCGCACCGGGCCCATCGTCATCTCGACGAGGTCGGCGGTCAGCTCGTTGAACTTCGCGCGGCTGAGCGTGAGGTCGAGGTGCTTCGGACCGGAGGCGTCCGCCGTGATGAACGGCAGGTTGATCGAAGCGCTCGTCATGCCGGAGAGCTCGATCTTCGCCTTCTCCGCCGCTTCCTTGATGCGCTGCATCGCCATCTTGTCGCCGGAAAGATCCATGCCGTCGGACATCTTGAAGCTCGTCACGATCCAGTCCATGATGCGCTTGTCGAAGTCGTCGCCGCCGAGGCGGTTGTTGCCGGCGGTCGCGAGCACTTCCTGCACGCCGTCGCCCATCTCGATGATGGAGACGTCGAACGTGCCGCCGCCGAGGTCATAGACCATGATCTTCTGGTCGTCTTCCTTGTCGATGCCGTAGGAGAGCGCCGCCGCCGTCGGTTCGTTGATGATGCGCTTGACGTCGAGGCCCGCGATCTTGCCCGCGTCCTTCGTGGCCTGCCGCTGCGCGTCGGTGAAGTACGCCGGCACGGTGATGACCGCGCTCGTGATCGTCTCGCCGAGGTACGCCTCCGCGTCGGCCTTGAGCTTCTGCAGGATCATCGCGGAGATCTCCTGCGGGGTGTAGTGCTTGCCGTCGATGGTGACTTTGTGGTCCGTGCCCATCTCGCGCTTGATGGAGGAGATCGTCCGGTCCGGGTTGGTGATGGCCTGGCGCTTCGCGACCTGCCCCACCATGCGCTCGCCGGTCTTCGAGAACGCGACGACGGACGGCGTCGTGCGCGCGCCCTCCGCGTTCGCGATGACGACGGGCTCGCCGCCTTCAATGACCGCGACGCACGAATTTGTTGTGCCGAGATCGATACCGATCGTTTTTGCCATGATAATTACCTTCCTTTTTAGTATGAAATCAAGATGTTCTGCATTTATGGATAAACGCTTTCGCGTATATCTTTTGGTTCCTCATCGTCCCGCCCCGAGAAAACGCACCCGCTTCCTCTAAGCGAAAATTCGCTATTCAATTCCGAAAGGCCGTACCTTCCGAACGCCAGCCGAAATCCATTCCCGGTCTCGAACCCTCCCGGAAACGCTCACCCGCTTTCGCGAAGCGAATCCTGCTCCCTCGGCCCGAAAAGCTGAACCTCCCAGCCTCAAGCCCTAGATGGCTCCCAGTGTCAAACTCGCCCGGAAAAGCACCCGCTTTCACGAAGCGAATCTCTTTCCCCCGGCCCGAAAAGCTGAACCTTCCAGCCTCAGGCCCTAGATGGCTCCCAGTGTCAAACTCGCCCGGAAAAGCACCCGCTTTCGCAAAGCGAATCCCATTCCTGCGGCCCGAGAGACTGAACCTTCCAGCCTCAACCCGTAACCTGCCCCGGCCTTGAGCTCGCCCGAAAAGCCTATCCGCTTTCGCGAAGCGAATCCCATTCCCCCGGCTCGAAAGCTGAACCTTCCAGCCTCAAACCCTAACCGTCCTCCGGCCTCGAGCCACCCGGAAAAGCTCGCCCGCTTCTGCGAAGCAAATCCCGTGCCCCCCCGCCTGAAAAGCTGAACCTTCCAGCCTCAAGCCTTAACCGGCTCCCGGCCTCGAACCTCCCGGAAAATCTCACCCGCTTCCGCGAAGCGAATCTCTTGCCGCTGGCCCGAAAAGCCGAACCTTCCAGCCTCAAGCCTTAACCGGTTTCCGGCCTCGAGCCCGCCCGAAAAGCTGCACCTTCCAGCCTCAAACCTCAATCGGTTCCTGGCCTCGAACCTCCCGGAAAATCTCGCCCGCTTTCGCGAAGCGAATCCCGCTCCCCCGGCCCGGAAAGCTAAACCTTCCAGCCTCAAGCCTTAACCAGCTCCCGGCCTCGAGCCCGCCCGGAAAAGCTCGCCCGCTTTCGCGAAGCGAAATTTCGGTCCTTCGGACCGGAAAGGCTGTACTTTCTGGCTGCGAATGAAAAATGCTCCAGCATTTCCCGCCTCTCTCCGGTCCGAGAAAGCACAGCCGCTTCCGCGAAGCGAAATTTCGGTCCTGCGGACCGAAAAGGCTATACTTTCTGGTTGCGAATGAAAAAAGCAGAGCTTTTTTAATTCGCAACCGAGACCATCGCGTGCCGCACGACCTTGTCCCCGAGCATATAGCCCTTCTGGAACACCGCCGCGATCACGTTCTCGCCGAGGCTCTCGTCGTCCACATGGGCGACCGCGTTGTGCAGCGCCGGGTCGAACGGCTCGCCCGCAGCGCCGATCTCGCGGATGCCGAGCTTTTCAAAGCTCGCGCGGAACTGGTTCGCGATCATCTCCACGCCCTTCCTCATGTCCTCAGCGGACGCGTTTTCCTGCGCCAGCGCCCGGTCGATGTTGTCGGCCACCGGCAGGATCGCGTTCACCGTGTCGGAAACGGCGTTGTTGTACGTCGCGGTCTTCTCCGCCGCGGAGCGCTTGCGGAAGTTGTCGTACTCCGCGAGCACCCGCAGGTGCTGTTCCCGCGCCGCGTCCATTTCCTTTTGGAGCTTCTCGTAGTCCTCCTTCGGGACGGTCTCCTTCTTCTTTTTGCGGCTTTTTTCTTTTTTGTCTTCCGCCGCAGATTCGGTTTCCGCTTCGGAAGCGGTCTCCTTCGTCTCCTCGGGCTCTTCCGTTTCCGGGACCTGCTTTTCCTCTGCCATCCGAAACACTTCCTTTCCTATTCTTCCCGATACAACGCCGTGAGCAGCGCCCCGACGCGTTCCGCTGTGAACGCGGTCCGCGCCGCCATCCGCGCATAGTCCATCCGCATCGGGCCGACCACCGCGACAGCGCCCATGTCCTCCCGGCCGACAAAGTACCGTGCCGAGACGACGGACGATTCCGCGAGCTCCGAAACGCCGTTTTCCGCGCCGATCCGGATCCGCGTCCTCCCCTTCCCGCCGGAAAGCATC
>CANQIG010000065.1 GCA_947623765.1 uncultured Clostridia bacterium
AAGGGCGTCATCATCAACATCAAGTCCTCCCCGGACATCGCCCTCGACGAGATCGACACCGCTTCCCAGCTCATCACCGAGCGCGCGAGCGAAGACGCGAACATCATCTGGGGCGCGGCGTTCGACGATTCCATGGACGACGAGATGCTCGTCACCGTCATCGCCACCGGCTTTGAGGGCATGAACGGCGAGAAGACCGCCGCGAAGGCGCAGGACCCTGCGCAGGACCCGCTCTTCGGCGGCCCGATCCTGACCGGGACCGGCACGCCGTCTTCCGGCGCGCGCGCCACCTCGAACCCGAACATCGTGGACGACGACGATACGTTCTCGGATATCATGTCCATTTTCAACCGCAAGTGATCCAGTTCGATGGCGCCCCGGTCCCGCACGCCCCGAAAAACCAGGAGGAGTCAGTATGCATCTGATCAAAGGCATCCATCATGTGGCGCTCAAGCCCACAATCGCCGAGTTCGCGGACACGGTCCGCTTTTACACCGAGGTCCTCGGGCTCCCCGTGAAGCGTTCGTGGGGCGACCCGGCCCATCCCTGCATGATGATCTCGACCGGGGACAACAGCTGTGTGGAGATCCTCCCGCAGGCGGAGGGCGATCCGATGCCCGTCGAGGGCAAGTTCGCGCATCTCGCGCTCGCGACGGACGACGCTTCCGCGTGCGTGGAGGCGGTCCGCGCCGCAGGGTACAAAATCACGGATGAGCCGAAGGAAATCGTGCTCGCCGGGAACCCGGTCTGCATCGCGTTCTGCCGCGGCGGCGCGGGGGAGATCATCGAGTTTTTCTGCGAGAAGTGATTCTGCATCCCTTTTGTAAGAGAATCCATACGAAAAAGAGGAAAAAGCGGGGCTTTATGGCTCCGCCTTTTCCGTATTCGGGAAGTTAGGAGAGATGAACATGGCGGACTTTCTGGTGCGTTTTCTGGAGCGCAGGGGCGCCGCGACCCGGGAGCGCGTCGCGCGCGCGGCGAGCGTCCTCGGCATCGCGGCGAACCTCCTGCTGTTCCTCCTGAAGCTCACGGTGGGCCTCCTCTTTCAGAGCGTCTCCGTGACGGCGGATGCGGTGAACAACCTGACCGATTCCGCGTCCTCGATCGTGACGCTCGTGGGCTTCAAGCTCGCCTCGAAGCCGGCGGACGCGGAGCACCCCTTCGGCCACGCGCGGATCGAGTATCTCGCGGGGATGATCGTCTCGTTTCTCGTGATCTTCCTCGGGCTGCAGCTCGGGATGACGGCGGCGCAGCGCATCGCGGAGCCGGTCCGCTCCGCGCTCTCCGCGGCGGCGTTCGCGGCGCTCGTGCTCTCGATCCTCGTGAAGGTCCTGCTCATGCTGTTTTACCGCAGCGTCGCGCGGCAGATCCGCAGCGAGGCCATGGACGCCGTCTCCAAGGACTGCCGGAACGACGTCGTCGCGACGGCGGCCGTGCTCGTCGGCGCGGCGGTCACGCGGCTCTCCGGCGTCGATCTCGACGGCTGGCTCGGCGCGGCGGTCGCGCTCTTCATCGTGCTCTCCGGCGTGGAGCTGATCCGGGAGACGGCGGACCCCCTGCTCGGGCTCGCGCCGTCCGCCGCGCTGATCGAATCGGTGCGCGCGCGGCTGCTCGCGTCGCCGGGCGTGCTCGGGATGCACGACCTGCTCGTCCACAGCTACGGCGAGGGCCGGACCTTCGCGAGCGTCCACGCGGAGGTGGACGCGGGCCGCACGCTCTCCGACGTGCACGAGGAGATCGACGCGCTCGAGCGGGAGGTCGAAACGGAGCTTGGGATCCATCTTGTGATCCACCCGGACCCCGTGGACGGAGAAAAAATGCATCCCGGATCTTGACAGGGACCCCCTTTCTGTATTACAATGTATCACAGAATCGTTCCGTTTGAAAGGAGCGTTTTCGATGCCCATCATTTCCCTGCGCCTCACCGAGGACGAGGAGCGCCTCTTCCGCGAGGCCGCCGCCCGCCGCCACCTCTCCCTCTCCGCCTTCGTGCGCCAGACGGTCCTTCTGCGCATCGAAGGCGACCCCGTCTCCTTTGAAGCGGCGGAAGCGCCCGCCCGGGAGGCTCCGGCCGCGCCCGCTGCGGCGCGTCCCGCGGCTCCGCAGGAAAAGCCCCGAAAGAGCGAAAAGACCAAGGAGAAATCCTCCAAAAAGAAGAAAAAGAAGAAGTCATAAGGAGGAAAACGTCCATGCAAAAAGCCACGGTATTTTATCTCAAAGGATGCCCGTACTGCGACAAGGCCCGCCGCGCCGCTGCGGAACTCCTCGAAGAGGACCCGCGCTTCGCGGAGATCGCGCAGGACTGGATCGAGGAGCGCGAGCATCCCGAGATCGCCGAACAGTACGATTACTACTATGTCCCTTCGGTCTACGCGGGGGAGACGAAGCTCTACGAGTGCGACCCGGCGGAGGACTACGCGCAGATCAAGTCGCAAATGCGCGGCGCGTTCGGGAAGATCCTCGCCGGCGCGTGACGGAAAACGCTGTGTTCTGCTGAAAAAGCATGAAAAAACCGTTCCGGACGGGTTCTGCCTGCCGGAGCGGTTTTTGTCGGTTCGACGGAAATAATCTCAAGCGCGCGGCTGTTTGCGGGCGGCTTCGTCCGCGCAGCGCGCGTCTTTTCTGCGGGCGACGGCGTACGCCGCGAAGCACGCGGCGGAGCCGAGCACGACGAGCAGCAGGATCCCGACGGCGCAGTGCATAAAGTACGCGTCGGGCAGGATCGTGATGACCGGGTCGGTCGCCGCGTCGAAGATCCAGTAGTTGTTGCGGAAGACGATCTGATGGAACAGCACAAAGACGCGCTGCCAGTTCAGCGCGATGAGGAGCCCGAGCAGCGCCGGGAGCGCGACGGTGAGGATCCCCGCGAGCCGCAGCCAGCGCGGGTCCCGGTGAAAATGCCGGTAGACGGCCCCGAGCAGGAACAGCACCCCGCAGACGAAGCAGCTCCCCTCGAAAAAGAGAAAGACGCGTTTGACCTCCTCGAAGTGGATGCGGCCCGTCTCGCTCATTGCGAGCGTCGGAAAGTGAAGCTGAGACGGCCCGAAGAACCGGTTGTAGTCGATGAGCGCGTCGTAGTTCTGCAGGATCTCCTCTCTCGGCAGCCCGGAGAGCGCCGGGATGTCCAGAAGGTCGACGTCGAGGGAGTAGAGCGGCCGAAAGTGCAGGATCAGCACGACGGCCGCCGAGATCACAAAGAGGACCGTCACGAGCGCCAGCAGGAGATTCAGCGGCGAAAATGTGCGTTTCAAGCGGGATGCCCCCTTTAGGGTTCGCGGATTTTTCCCCACTATCATAGCACATTTTGGAGCGGACCGCAAGGGAGCGCGGCAAATTGACGGGAAAACCGCAGTTTTGCGGAAAAAGTTCATGCAGGCGAACGGCGCGTCTTCCCTTGCGAAAAGCGGCCATCCGTGATAAAATAACCATGTATTTTCTGTTCGGAAAACCCAGCTCGACAGCAACGGAGGCATAAAAAGTATGGGCGGATTTTTTGGCGTCGCTTCAAAGGAACCCTGCGCGTTCGACCTGTTTTTCGGCGTGGACTACCACTCCCATCTCGGCACACGGCGTGCCGGCATGGCGGTCTACGACGCGAAGGAGGGGTTCGACCGGTCGATCCACAACATCGAGAACGCGCCGTTTCGCACGAAATTCGAGAAGGAATGGACCCAGATGCGCGGGAACCTCGGCATCGGATGCATCTCGGACTATGAAGCGCAGCCGATCCTGATCCGCTCGCACCACGGGACCTTCGCGATCACCACCGTGGGGAAGATCAATAACGCGGCGGAGCTCGCGGAGAAGATCATCCGCAAGGGCACGCACTTCTTCGAGATGCAGAACGGCGAGGTCAACCCGACGGAGCTCGTCGCCGCGCTCATCAACCAGGAGGAGAACTTCGTCGACGGCATCCGTTCGGCGCTCGAGCAGATCGACGGCTCGCTGAGCCTTTTGATCCTCACGCCGCGCGGCATCTACTGCGCGCGGGACAAATACGGGCGCACGCCCGTCGCCCTCGGGCAAAAGGACGGCGCGTACTGCGCGAGCTTTGAGAGCTTCGCGTATCTGAACCTCGGCTATTCCGATCTGCGCGAGCTCGGCCCGGGCGAGATCGCGATCCTGACGCCGGAGGGCGTGACGCAGCTCGTCGCGCCGGGCGGCGAGATGAAGATCTGCACCTTCCTCTGGGTCTATTATGGCTACCCGTCCTCCTCCTACGAGGGGACGAACGTCGAGGAGATGCGCTACCGCTGCGGCGCGTGCATGGCGAAGCGCGACAGCGTCTGCGCCGACATCGTCGCGGGCGTGCCGGATTCCGGCACGGCGGCGGCCATCGGCTACGCGAACGCCTCCGATACGCCGTTCTCCCGACCGTTCATCAAATACACCCCGACGTGGCCGCGCTCGTTCATGCCGACGACCCAGAGCCGCCGCGACCTGATCGCGCGGATGAAGCTCATCGCGGTCCACGACCTCATCGAGGGCCAGCGGATCGTGCTCCTCGACGACTCGATCGTCCGCGGGACGCAGCTGCGCGACACGACCGCCTACCTCTACCAGAGCGGCGCAAAGGAGGTCCATGTGCGCCCGGCCTGCCCGCCGATCCTTTTCGGCTGCCGGTATCTGAATTTCTCGCGCTCGACCTCCGAGATGGAGCTGATCGCCCGAAGGATGATCGCGGCGCTCGAGGGCGAGGCGGGGAACGCGCACCTTGCCGAATACGCCGACCCGGATTCCGAACGCTACGCCCGGATGGTGGAGAAGATCCGCGAGGACCAGCGCTTCACGACGCTCGCCTACAACCGCCTCGACGACATGACGTCGTCCGTCGGCATCCCCGCCGAACGCCTCTGCACATACTGCTGGAACGGGAAGGTCTGACCTCCCGCAAAGAAAAAAGCCGAAGCTGCCGTGTCCCAAAAGGGGACGCGGCGGCTTTTTTGTCCCCGGAGGACGGCGCGGGTGCTTTTTTTCGCCGCGCCGTCGTATTTATTTCACGATTCTCAGCGCCGGTGATTGTGAAAAAAAGACAAATTTCCGTGAGGTGTTGCTTTTTTTGCCGTTATCCTGTATAATGTCCGTATATAAGCTGTGCGATCCGGCTCCGCGCATCGGAAAAGGGGGTCCGCGGCGCCATACTGTGAAAGGATGGGAACAATTCCATGAAGGTACATGACATCATCGAAGTCCTGGACGCCGAGATCCTCGTCGAGGGCGACCTTGAGCAGGAGCTGAAAACGGCCTGCGGCAGCGATATGATGAGCGACGTGCTCGCGTTTGTGAAAGACCAGTCCGTGCTGCTGACGGGCCTGCTCAACCCGCAGGTGGTCCGCACCGCGGAAATGATGGATATGCACTGCATCGTGTTCGTGCGCGGCAAGCGCCCCGAACAGCTCGTGCTGAACCTCGCGGAGCAGCGGGACATCACGGTCCTCGCGACGCCGTACCGGATGTTTACGGCCTGCGGCAAGCTCTATAAGGCTGGCCTCGAAGGGGGGACTGAGATATGAGTATGCTCCAGCTGAAATACGACATCCCCGGCGACGATTTCACCCGCGCGGGGGAAGCTTCCGGCGACGTGAAGCAGAAGCTCAAAAAGCTCGGCTATAACCCCGCCGCGATCCGCCGCGTCGCGATCGCCATGTACGAGGGCGAGATCAACGTGGTCATCCACGGCGGCGGCGGCGAAGCGGTCGTCGACGTCGACCCCGACAAGGTCTCCATCCTGCTGATCGACCACGGCCCCGGCATCGCGGACGTGGAAAAGGCCATGCAGGAGGGCTGGTCCACCGCGCCCGACAACGTCCGCTCGCTCGGTTTCGGCGCCGGCATGGGCCTGCCGAACATGAAGAAGTATTCGGACGAGATGGAGATCGACTCCGTGGTGGGCAAGGGCACGAAGCTGAAGCTCGTGGTCTACGCCCAGAGCTCCAAGGCGTGAGCCGCGGGGCGCGAAAACATACAAGATCAGGAGGCGTAGACGGTGGCCAATTTTTACCATTCGGTCACGCTGGATAAGGACAAGTGCGTCGGCTGCACGAACTGCATCAAGCGCTGCCCCACCGAGGCGATCCGCGTCCGCGACGGCAAGGCCGTCATCACGCAGGAGCGGTGCATCGACTGCGGCGAGTGTATCCGCATCTGTCCGCATCACGCGAAGCGCGCGAGGCACGACCCCCTCGCGATCGTCAAACGGTTCAAATATAAGATCGCGCTGCCCGCGCCCTCGCTCTACGGGCAGTTCAACAACCTCGACGACCAGGATTACGTTCTCTCCGGCCTGAAGGCGCTGGATTTCGACGACGTGGTGGAGGTCTCCGGCGCGGCGGAGCTCGTCAGCGAGGCGACCCGCCGGCTCATGGATTCCGGCGCGATCCGCCGCCCGGTCATCAGCTCGGCGTGTCCGGCGGTGGTCCGGCTGATCCGCGTCCGGTTCCCGGACCTCTGCGACCACGTTCTGCCGCTGCGCTCTCCGATGGAGATCGCCGCGACGATCGCGAAGCAGGCGGCCATGGCGAAGACCGGCCTGCCCGAGGAGGACATCGGCTGCTTCTTCATCTCGCCCTGCCCGGCGAAGGTGACGGAGGTGCGCGACCCGATCTGCGTCGAGAAATCGAAGGTGGACGGCGTGCTCGCGATCAGCGAGATCTTCCCGCCGCTCTCCCACCGGATGGACCGGCTGGAGGCCGCGGCCATCGAGCCGCTCTCAAGCTCCGGCATCATCGGCGTGGGCTGGGCGACCTCCGGCGGCGAGTCCGCCGCGCTGCTCAAGGAAAAGTACCTCGCTGCAGACGGCATCCACAACGTCATCCGCGTGCTGGAGGAGGTCGAGGACGAGCGCATCGGCGACCTCGATTTCATCGAGCTGAACGCCTGCACCGGCGGCTGCGTGGGCGGCGTGCTCTGCGTGGAGAACCCGTATATCGCGCAGGCGCGGCTGCAGCGGCTCCGGAAATACCTTCCGGTCTCGCAGAGCCACCTCGCGGCGAACGAGCCGGTCCCGCGCGAGATGAAATGGGAATCGGAACTGGAATTTTCCAACGTCATGTCGCTCTCGCCGGACATCGGCAAGGCCATGATGATGATGATGGAGATCGACGACCTCGAGCAGACGCTCCCGCAGCTCGACTGCGGCGCCTGCGGCTCTCCGACGTGCCGCGCCTTTGCGGAGGACGTCGTGAAGGGCATCTCCAAGAAGACGGACTGCATCTTCACCCTGCGCGGGAAGGTGGAGGCCCTCAGCTCCATGTTCGGCGAACAGGAAGAAACGCAGGAGCCGGAGAGCTAGGCACTTCGGCATTTGGGAGACTGCATACGGAAAGGAACGGGACGGCACGATGACTGTGAAGACTTTGGCCGAAAAACTCGGCTGGAAATTACTGACCGAAAGCGACGGCGCGGACCGCGAGGTACACGGTTGCTACGTCGGCGACCTTTTGAGCTGGGTCATGGGCCGCGCCAAGGCGGACGACATCTGGCTCACCGTCATGGGGAACATCAACGCGATCGCCGTGGCGACGCTCGCCGACACGGCGGGCATCGTGCTCGTGGAGAGCGCGGCGCTCGACGGCGACGCCCTAAAACGCGCGGACATGCAGGGCGTCGCGATCTACGCGACGGAGGTCCCCGCGTATGAGACGGCTGTGGCGCTGACGAAGGCGCTCGAAGAAGCGTGAGGCCATGGAGCGCTACGCTTACGATCTGCACCTGCACTCGTGCCTCTCGCCCTGCGGCGACAACGACATGACGCCGAACAACCTCGTCAACATGGCGGCGCTGCTCGGCTGCGACATCATCGCCCTGACCGACCACAACACCTGCCGCAACACGCCGGCCGCCGTCAAGGTGGGGGAGGCTGTGGGCGTGCTCGTCGTGCCCGGCATGGAGCTGACGACCGCCGAGGAGGCGCACGTCGTCTGCCTGTTCGAGACGGTGGAGGGCGCGCTGGCGTTCGACGACTACGTGCAGGCGCACCGCATGACGGTGCCGAACCGGCCGGAGATCTTCGGCGACCAGATCATCATGAACGAGGACGACGAGCCCATCGGGAGCATCGACGGCCTGCTGATCCCCGCGACGGAGATCAGCGTGGACAGCGTGCGCACCCTTGCGGAACAGTACGGCGGGACGGCGTTTCCCGCGCACGTCGACCACGACAGCTACAGCGTGATCGCGGCGCTCGGTATGCTGCCGCCCGAGGCGGGCTTCACCGCAGCGGAGGTCTCGTTCGGCGGCGACCCCGCGCAGCAGCGGCTGCTCCACCCGGAGCTCGAGGGTCTTTCGATCCTCCGCAGTTCCGACGCGCACTATCTCCACCTGATGCAGGAGGACCACGCGTACGTCGAGCTGCCGGAGCGCTCCGCAAAGGCGCTGATCGCCGCCCTCAAAGGCGGCGAGGGCAAATTCTTCGATCTCGGAGCGTGAAGATTTTCCACAAAAACACATCGGCCCGGGACCGCATGGGACCCGGGCCTCTTTTTCGCCGTATGAACGCGCCGTCGGCGCGCTCCGCAAAGGCGCTGATCGCCGCACTCAAAGGCGGGGAGGGCAAGTTCTTCGACCTCGGCGCGTGAAGACTTTCCACAAAAACACATCGGCCCGGGACCGCATGGGACCCGGGCCGAATTTCTGCTTTTTGCCGCCCGTCAAAAGACGAGCCTTTCCTCGCCCCAGAGCTCCGGGTGGTGGCGGAGACTGTCCGTTTCGCCGATCTCCCGGATGACGCGGCAGGGGACGCCCGCCGCGAAGCTGTTCGGCGGGATGTCGCGCGTGACGACCGCGCCCGCGCCGATGACGCATCCGTCGCCGACCGTCACGCCCGGACAGATCACGACGTTCGCGCCGAACCAGCAGTTCGAGCCGATGTGTACCGGCTTCGCCCAGC
>CANQIG010000066.1 GCA_947623765.1 uncultured Clostridia bacterium
TCGAGCTCATGCTGCATATTTTCCCAGATCGCGTACCCGTAGGGCTGGAAGATCATGCAGCCCTTGACGCTGGAATAATCCATCAGCTCCGCTTTTTTCACGATGTCGGTGTACCACCGGGAGAAATCCTCCTCCATGGAGGTGATGCCCTCCACCAGCTTCTTTTGATTCGCCAAAACTATCTTCCTTTCTTGTATATCCATACCCTGCGGCGTCGGAGAGAACGGTCCGGCGCCGCTTTTGTTTCGTGAGGTTAATTATAGCCGATTTTTCGGCGGATTGCAAGAGGCCAGACGGCTTTTGCATCGCGGAAAGCGTCCGGACAGGTCGGGAAATGTCATGACGGGCGGGGACAAAGGGGGACAGGGGCGGACAGGACTTCGCTTTTTTGACGTTTCGGCGTCAAAAAACGGGGCGGGCGCTTCCTTAGGGTGAAGGGATTTCCTTCCGGGAGCGCGGAAACGCGGCTCCCGATCTTTTGGAAAAGGGGGAGATGCGTTGGAGAAGACACCGGAAGAAGCGAAGCGGCAGACGGCCATCGAGGGGTTCCGGAAAATCGCGTTCGGCGACGTGCGGGACGCGGTGAAGCTGCTCTTTTACAAGAGCCCGACGGGCAGGCAGGTGCAGCACCTGGACCTGTTCTCCGTCGCGGAGATCCGCAAGGGGAAGGACGGCGCGCTGGAACTGAAATTCTTCGACCGCATGGAGGCGCTGCGCGCGCTCGCGCAGCTCGAGGGCGAGGCCGACCACGCCGGGGCGCTGATGGCGGCCATCGACCGGGGCGCGAAGGCGCTTCGGGAGGCGAAGTCTTGAGGACGTTCTCCGAAAAGCAGCTCACGGCGCTCTGCTGGTGGTGCGACGAGAGCCCCTACCGGGAGAGGACGGCGATCATCTGTGACGGGGCGGTGCGCAGCGGCAAAACGGTTTGTACCGGGCTTTCGTTTTTCCTCTGGGCCATGGCGCGCTTTTCCGGCACGTCGTTCGCCGTCTGCGGCAGGACGGTCCGCGCGGTGCGGCGGAACGTGCTGCCCGAGCTCCTGCCGATGCTCGCGGACCTCGGGTACGCGGTGAAGCTGACGCAGACCGAGAACCGGGTGGAGGTGAGCGGGAAGGGGGCGCGGAACCGGTTCTACCTCTTCGGAGGGAAGGACGAATCGAGCGCCGCGCTGATCCAGGGGATGACGCTCGGCGGCATCCTTTTTGACGAGGCGGCGCTGATGCCGCGCTCGTTCGTGGAGCAGGGGATCGCGCGGTGTTCGCTCCCCGGCGCGAAGCTCTGGTTCAACTGCAACCCGGAGCATCCGCAGCACTGGTTCTACCGGGAGTGGATCCGAAAGGCGGAGCAGCGGGACGCGCTCTACCTGCACTTCACGATGGAGGACAACCCCGGGCTGACCGAGGCGGTGAAGAAGCGGTACCGGAGCCTCTTTTCGGGGACGTTCTACGAGCGCTTCATCGAGGGGAAATGGACCGTGCCGACTGGGCTGGTCTACCCCTTTATGGAGGGGATGTTCTGCGACGTGCCCAGCGGCAGCTTTGAGCGGTACGCGGTGTCGATCGACTACGGGACGGTGAACGCGACCTCGATGGGGCTTTGGGGGCTGCGCTCCGGCGTGTGGTACCGGATCGGCGAGTACTACCACGACGGGCGGGCGACCGGCGAACGGCGGACCGACGCGGAGCATTTCGCGGGGTTCCTGCATCTCACCGAGGGCAGGCGGCCCGACCGCGTGACGGCGGACCCCTCGGCCGCGAGCTTCATCGCGCTGCTGCGGCAGAAAGGATACCCGGTCGTCCCGGCGAAGAACGACGTGCTCAACGGCATCCGCGAGACGGCCTCGGCGCTTTCGACCGGGCGGGTGAAGATCTGCCGGCGCTGCGCGGACGCGGTCCGGGAGTTCGGGCTATACCGGTGGTCCGACGACAGGCGGCGCGACGCGCCGGTCAAGGAGAACGACCACGCGATGGACGACATCCGGTATTTCGTCTCCACGCTGCTCCCCGGCAGCGCCGCGGCGGCGTTCGCCGTGCGGCGCGAAGGATGAAGGGAGAGACGCTTTGGGATTTTTTAGAAGGGAAAAGCAGGCGGCGCTCCCGGTGCAGACCGGGAGCGCGGTCCCGCCGGTCCTTACGGGGTGCGCCGCTGTGGGCGGCGGCGCGGGAGAACGCGCGCTATACCGGGCGCTGCGCGAACAGGTGCCGATCATCGACGCGGCGATCTTGAAGCTCGTGCGGCTGATCGGCGGGTTTCGCGTCGCGTGCCCGGAACGAAGGGCCGAGGACGCGCTCGCTGCATTCCTCAGGGAGGTGCCGGTGAACGGCATGAGCGGCGGCGTGGAGAGCTTCCTCGCCGCGTACTTTGACCAGCTTTTGACCTACGGCACGGCGGTGGGCGAGATCGTCGTGAACGGCGGGCGCGTCGCGGCGCTCTACAACGCGTCGCTCGACGACGTGGAGCTGCGCGCGGTCACGCCGCTCACCGTCGAGGTGCTGCGCGCGACGGCGGAGGGGATGCGGCCCTGCCGCTATCCGGAGCTGATCCTCTGTTCCGCGCTGCACCCGGAGCCGGGCAGGACGGGCGGCGTGTCGATCCTTCGGGGGCTGCCGTTCGTCAGCGAGGTGCTGCTGAAGATCTACCGGACGATCGGCGTGAACTGGGAGCGGATGGGCAACGTGCGCTTTGCCGTGATCTGCAAAAACGACGGGTACGGGAGCGCGGCCGACCGCGCGCAGTCTTTGGCGCGCGAGTGGAGCCGGGCGATGCGCCGCGACACGGTGAGCGATTTCGTCGCCGTGGGCGACGTGAAGATCGAGGCGATCGGCGCGGGCGGCGAGCAGATGGAGAGCGACGTGCCGGTGCGCCAGATGCTCGAGCAGATCGTCGCGAAGCTCGGCGTGCCGCCGTTTTTGCTCGGGCTCTCGTGGTCCTCGACGGAGCGGATGTCGAGCCAGCAGGCCGACGTGCTGACGAGCGAGCTGATGGCGTACCGCCGCGTGCTCGAGCCGGTGATCCTGAAAATCTGCCGGACGTGGCTCGGGCTCGCCGGGTTTTCGCCGGAGGCCGAGGTCGTCTGGGACGAGATCACGATGCAGGACGAGGTGGACCACGCGAACGCCGAGTATCTCGCGGCGCGGACCGAGGCCCTCAGACAGAAAGGAGCGTGACGGGAATGGAAACGGAACGTTCGGGCGCGCCGACGAAGGCGCAGCTCGAGAAGATCAACGCGTTCGCGCGCAGGGAGATGAAGGCCGAGGAGGTCTATGTCTTCCGCGCGGCGCTCTGCGACAACGAGGTGGACCGGGACTTCGAGTGCTTTTCCAGAGACGCGCTGGAAAAGCTCGCGCCGCTCTTTGTGGGGAAGACGGGCATCCTCGACCACGAGCGGACGAGCCGAGGACAGGCCGCGCGCGTCTTTGCGGCGCGCGTGGAGGAGGACGGGACGAAGACGACGGCGCGCGGCGAGCCGTATGCGCGGCTGATCGCGGAGTGCTACGTCGCGCGGACGGCGGAGACCGCGCCGCTCATCGCGTCGATCGAGAGCGGCATCCGCAAGGAGGTCAGCGTCGGGTGCGCCGTGGCGAAGCGGACGTGCTCCGTCTGCGGGAAGGCGACGTGCGATCACGTGCGCGGCAGAAGGTACGGCGGCGAACTGTGCTTTCACATCCTCGACGAGCCGACGGACGCGTATGAGTTTTCGTTCGTCGCGGTCCCCGCGCAGCGCGCGGCGGGGGTCGTGAAGGGATTTTCGGGCGCGCGAAAGGAGGAGAACGGGTTGCAGCAGGACGTGATGAAACGGCTGGAGACCGGGACGGGCGGGCTGACGCTCTCCGAAGCGGAGGCGCGCGAGCTGCGCGGGGCGGTGAAGCGCCTTCGCGAGCGCGCCGAAGACGGCGACCGTTACCGCGAGGCGCTTGCCGAGCGCATCCGGCGCGCGGGGGCCGTCGCGCAGCCGGAGCTCGGGCGCGAACTGCTCAGCGCCATCGTGAAGGGGCTTTCCGTCCGGGAGATGGAGGAGCTCGCGGAATCGTTCACGAAGGCGGCGGAACGGAAGATTCCGGTACAGCCGCAGCTGTTCACGGAGAAAAACGCGGAAACGCAGGCAGACCCCGCGTTTCGGATCTGAGAGAAAGGATGGATGAGTATGAACGTATCGTTTAACGGGCTTGGCGCGCTGAGCGCCACATTTGAGGCGGGCGAAGGCGCGAAGGCCGGGCTCCCGGTGAAGATCTCCGCCGACGGGACCGTCGCGGCGTGCGCCGCAGGGGACGTGCCGGTGGGCATCTGTGAGAAGGTGCGCGGCGGGTACGCCGCCGTGCAGGTGAAGGGGTATGCAACGGTGGCGTATACCGGCGCGCTCGCGCTCGGCGCGGCGGCGATCGCGGCGGACGGCGAGGGCAAGGTGAAGCCCGCCGAGGCCGAAGGAAAAGGCAGGGACGTTTTTGTGCTGGACATGGACGCTTCGGCGGGAACGGCCGGCATCCTGCTCTGAGAAAAGGGGGACTCGAGATGGCATTTGAAAACATCACGCTGGAAAAGGGTATGTACCATGTGCCCGGCAAGAGCTTTACCGAGGTGCTCGAATCGCTGGACAGCTCCAAGGAATACGCGAACACGCCGCTCGCGGGGCTCGACGCGTACCAGCGACAGCTCAAGCGCTTCGGCATCCGTGTGAGCGGGCCGTCGTCCGACGCGGTGGAGAAGTTTTTCAGCTCCACGCAGAGCGCGGCGCTGTTCCCGGAGTATATCGCACGCGCGGTGCGCCAGGGGATGGAGCGGAAGAACCGCCTGCCCGACATGGTCGCGACGGTGACGAAGATCGACGGGCTCGACTACCGCACGATCTCCGCCGAGGACGCGAAGGAGGACCGGACGCTGCGCCCGGTGCTCGAGGGCACGAAGCTGCCGGAGACGAAGATCCGCACGAACGACGGGCTGGTGCGCCTGATGAAGCGCGGCAGGATGATCGTCAGCTCGTATGAGGCGCTGCGCTTCCAGAAGCTCGACCTGCTCACGGTGACGCTGCGACAGATCGGCGCGTACATCGCAGAGGCGCAGATGAAGGACGCGGTGGACGTGCTCCTGAACGGGGACGGCAGCCACGAGGGGATCGCGGTAAAGCAGCTCTCCGCCGCGCCGACGTACGCGGATCTCGTGGAGCTCTATATCTCCCTTGCACCGTACACGATGAACACGGTCCTCGCGGGGACCGACGCGATGCAGGCGCTCCTGAAGCTCGACACGTTCCGCGACGGCGAGGCGGGCCTCGACTTCCACGGGACGGGCAAGCTCATCACGCCGCTCGGCGCGGCGCTCGTCCATGTGCCGGGGATGGACCCGAAGACCGTCATCGGGCTGGACCGAAACTGCGCGCTCGAGATGGTGCAGGCGGGCGACGTGCTGCTCGAGCAGGACAAGCTCATCGACCGGCAGCTCGAACGCGCGGCGGTCAGCACGGTCGCGGGGTTCGCGCAGATCTATGCCGGCGCGGCGAAGGGCCTGAAATACACCTGAGGCCGAAAACGCCTTTGAGAAGGGCGGGGCGGCGCTTTGCCTGCCCCGCCCGGAAAGGGGAGGATATGGATGGACTCTGAAAAGATCCTCGCGCGGGTGCTGCTCCTGACCGACGACCCGAGGGGCGCGCTTTTGAAGCGCCTTTCCGAGGACGCGGCGGAAGCGCTCGAAAAGCGGCTGAAGCCGGGCGTCGTGCCCGGGGAGCACGAGGCGGCGCTCCTCGGCGCGGCTGCGGCGGACGCGGTGTACCGCTTGGCGCTGCTCGACGCGTCGCTCTCCCCGGAAAAGCTCACGGCGGGAGACGTGCGCGCGGAATACGGCGCGAACGTGCAGCGGGCGAAGGAGCTGCGGGACGCGTATTTCCGCGCGGCCTCCGACGTGCTGCTCGACGGGGAGACGGTGTTCCGGGGGGTGGCGTATTGCGGGTGACGGAGAGCGTGTTTCGGCGCTGCCCTTTGGTGGAGATCCTGACGAAGGACGGGGAGACCTACACGCGGCGCGGGACCGTGCGGCCGGAAAAGACCGCCGCGCCGGCGTTCGGCGATGAGACGGTTTTGGACTATGGGACGGTCTTTGCGCCGCTGTTCCTCTATGAGGGCGACGCGGCGGAGCTGCTCGGCGAAAAGGGGAAGGACGCGGTCCTTTCGGCGAACGGGCAGACCTGGCGGGTGCTCTCCGCGCGGCGGGAGGCCGGAGCGGGCTTTTCCTGGGTGCGGGCGGTGCTCGAAAAGGAGGCGGCGAAATGACGGGAAAGGCGCTGATCGAAGCGCTGCGCCCGGCGCTCGCCGAACGGATGCCGGGCTGCGACGTGCGCGAAGCGTTCCTTGGAAGGGCGAGCCGCAGGCCCGAGACGCCCGCTGTCGTGCTCGCGGTCCTCGAGGAGACAAGAAAGCCCGGTTTTGCCGTCCCGGACGTGAAGCTCGGCGCGACGCTCTACGCCGCGCCGGGCGCGGAGACGGCGGACCTCTTCCCGGAGCTCTGCGCGGCGCTCGAGGCGATCGGCGCGCCGGTCGTGCGCGTGACGCGGGAGAAGCCGCAGTATGACAGCGCGCTCGGCTGCACGGTCTCACCGTGCGTGGCGCGCACGGGCGCGGAGACGGGTTCCGAGGGCGAGACGGAGACGGTCGAGGTCTCGGGGAAGACGGTGGAGGTCTCCGGCGTAAAGGTGACGCTCGACGAAAAGCGGAGGGAGTACGGCGAGGTGGGGGAATCGGCACCCCACACCGTGCGCTTCGCGCGGAGTTATACGCTGCGGCTGACGGGCGTGCGCGATGCGGACGCGTTCCGGTTCGGGGAGACGTACGAGGTGCGGTTCGGCGGGATGCGGTACGCGGACTGTACGCTCAAGGAGACAGGCGGCGGGAGCGTTGTGCTCGCCGCCGGGCACGCGGCACGGGCAGAGGAGGAAAGCGATGGAGGAATTTGAGAACGCCGAGGCGGTCTCGGCGTTTTTTGAGCGCGACGCGCGGCGGTACGAGCCGGTGTTCGCGGAATAGGAGGCGCGGATGGGCAATCTGACGCGGATGCGGTTCGGGCCGTTCCGGTTCCCGGTGAACCCGGCGGAGCTCACCGTCGTGCGGGAGGGAAAGACCGCGGAATCGGTGACGGCGCTCGGCGCGGGGTTTTCGTATCTCGGGGAAAAGCGGGTGCGCGTGCGCGGGAACGGGTATTTCACCGGGGAGAACGCCATGGGGACGTACCTGCGGCTCGAGGCGCTGTTCGGGCGGACCGAGACGCTGTTCCTGCCGGGGCGCGCGCCGATGGAGGCGGTCCTGCAGGGGATCTCGCTGATTGGCGTGCGGGACGAGAACGCGGTGCAGTATGCATTCGAGTTTACCGGCGTTCTGCCGGACGGGCGGCTGCGGCCGGGCACGGCGGTCCGGGCGAAGGACGGCGAGAGCCTCTGGGACGTTGCGGAGCGGTTCGGCGTTTCCGTCGACGCGCTGTGCGAGCGGAACCCCCGGCTGCCGTGCATCACGGAGCTTCGCGAGGGGGAAGAGGTGATCCTGCCGTGATGCGGGCGGTGTTCCTGTTCCCGGACGGCGGGACGAAGGAAGCAGTGCCGGACACGCTCTCCCTGCGCAGGGACAGCGACACGCCGGCGGACAGCCTGGAGATGGAATTTCTCGCGGACGCGCCGCTGTTCGACCGGGAGCCGACGGGCGTGCGGGCGGAACGGGACGGGGAGACGGTGTTCCTCGGGATCGTCGACGAGCACGGCGTTCGGCTCGACGGGCGCGGGCGGCGGGAGTTTTTCTCCTGCCGCAGCCTCGCCGCGCGGATGATCGACTGCGAGGCGCTGCCGGGCGTTTTGCAGGACCCGTCGCTCCGGCTGCTCGAGCAGCGGTTCCTCCTGCCGATCGGCCTAAAGCTCGGCGCGGGGGACGCGGCGCCGAAGCGCGGGACGTTCACCGTGGAAAAGGGCGTGAGCGTCTGGCGGGCGATGTGCGATTTCGGGCGGGCGTTTTTGAAGACCGAACCGCACTGCAGCCGGGACGGCACGGTGGTCTTTGCAAAGCGCGAGCCAAGGCGGTTTTGCCTGAGCGGCGCGGCGCGCGCGGAGGTGATCCGAAGGCCGTACAGCGCGGTCAGCCGTGTGGCGGTGCAGAACGTGCGCAACGGGACGTACACGGCGGTCTGGGAGAACCCGGATGCAAAGGGCATCTGCCGCATCCGGTACCTCTCCGCGCACGCGCGGACCTCTCCGAAGGCGCTGATCGAGGCGGGAGAGCGCGGGCGGCTCGCGGTGCGGCTCGTCTTCGAGGGGTATTTCGACGGGGACCCGGGCGACGCGGTGGAGGCCGAAGGCATAGAGGGCGTGCGGGAAACGCTCGCCGTGGAGCGGGTGCGGTTCACGGCGGACGGGACCGGCGAGACGACCGAGCTTTATCTTGTGAGAGGGGAATAGAGATGTGGCTTTCGAGACGGGAGAGCGCCGTCCGGCGGGACGCGGCGAAGATGGGCGTCGTGACGACCGGCGGGGAGGAGATCAGCGTGCTGACCGACATGGAGCGGCGCGCGCCGACTGTGACCGTGCCTTACGGATTTGCTTCGGCGATGCCGCAGGGCGAGGAGGTCGTGATGCTGCCCGAGAGCACCGTGTGCCTCGGCAGTGTCAACCGGGCCGAAGGGCTGCAGCCCGGCGAGGTGCGGCTCTTTTCGGCGGGCGGCGCGCAGATCCTGCTCCGTGCGGACGGCGCGGTGGTCATCAACGGACAGGTATTTGAAAGGGCGGCGGTCGAAGACGGAGATTGAGATCAGGGACGGGCGGATCGCCCGAAACGGGCTCGGG
>CANQIG010000067.1 GCA_947623765.1 uncultured Clostridia bacterium
CTCCTCGGTCCAATTGTAGTCGTCGTTGCTCGGCCCGCAAGCGATCCGAAACACCCGATTCTCCCCGTAATCCCGGACATAGGTCTGATATCGGCGGTAGTTATCCGCGTAAAACGAGGGACGCATATTCCCGCCGCAGCCCCAGTTCTCGTTGCCGACGCCGAAATATTTCACCTTCCACGGTTCTGGGTGGCCGTTTTCCGAGCGGAGCGCCGCCATCGGCGATACGCCGTCAAACGTCATGTACTCCATCCATTCGCTCATCTCCTGCACCGTGCCGGAGCCGAGATTCCCGTTGACGTAGGGTTCGCAGCCGATCTGCCGGCAGAGCTCCATAAATTCGTGCGTGCCGAAGGAATTGTCCTCCGTGACGCCGCCCCAATGGGTGTTCACCATTTTCTTGCGGGTCTCCTTCGGGCCGATGCCGTCCTTCCAGTGGTACTCGTCGGCAAAGCAGCCGCCCGGCCAGCGCAGGACGGGCAAACGAATGGCGCGGAGTGCCTCCACCACATCGGTCCGCATCCCGTTTACGTTCGGGATCGAACTGTCTTCCCCGACGAACACGCCGTTATAGATGCATCTCCCGAGATGCTCCGAGAAATTGCCGTATAGGTTCCGGTTGATCCGCACGCCGGTCCCGCCGCCGATCTTGATCCTGTTCATCGCGTTTCCTCCCAGATCCAGAAAGATTTTCCTTATGGTCCATTATGCCAGAACTTTTCGGTTTTTGCAAGTGAAAATCACAATTCGGAGAATTTTTAGCACGCTTCCGAACAGAACGTTTACTTTGCGGTCGTTTTCTGCTATACTTATTCTTGAAGTTTTCGCAGAAACCGAAAGAAGGAACCGCAAACCATGACAAAAGCAGAATTCAAATCCTACCTTGGCGATAAGCCGTTCTACTTAAATGTGGCGAAGATTGCCATCCCGATCTCGCTGCAGGGCCTCATCACCATCGGCGTCAACATGATGGACACCGTGATGCTCGGGAAGCTCGGCGAGGTCGCGATCTCCGCCTCGAGCCTTGCGAACCAGTTCATCACGCTGTTCCAGATCTGCTGCATGGGGATGGGCATGGGTGCGTCGGTGCTGACCTCCCGCTTCTGGGGAATGCAGAACATCCCCTCGCTCAAGAAGTCCGTCACAATCATGTACCGGCTCTGCTTCTTCATCGGTCTCGCGTTCACCGTTGCGACCATCGTCGCGCCCGGCGCGCTGATGCAGATCTACACCACCGACGCGGACGTCATCCGCGAGGGCATCGGTTACTTCAAATGGAGCATTCCCTGCTACTGGCTCCTCGGCTTCTCCCTGACGACCACCATCGTCCTGCGCAGCATCGGGCAGGCCCGGCTGCCGCTCATCTGCTCCCTCGCGGCGTTTTTCATCAACGTGTTTTTCAACTGGGTCTTCATCTTCGGAAAGCTCGGCGCTCCGGCGATGGGCGTGCAGGGCGCGGCCCTCGGAACGCTGATCTCCCGCTCCTTTGAGTTCTGCTTTATCTGCGGCTATTTTCTCTTTATTGAGAAGAAGATCGCCTACCGCATCCGGGATCTTTTGATGAAATGCGGCGATCTAGTGAAGGAATATCTCAAGATCAGCATTCCTGTGCTGATCAGCGATTCCCTGCTTGGCCTCGGCAACAACGCCGTCGCGATGGTCATCGGCCGTCTCGGCCCGAACTTTGTCTCCGCAAACGCCATCACGACCGTCACGATGCAGCTCTCCACAGTGTTCATCCAGGGTATCTCCAATGCCAGTTCGATCATCACCGGGCACACGCTCGGGCAGGGCGACGTGGACCGCGCCCAGCGGCAGGGCTTCACGTTCCTCGGGCTCGGCGCGGTGATCGGCGTGGTCGCGGGCGGCTTTATCGCACTCGTCAGCGACCTCGTCATCAGCTTCTATGACATCACTCCGGACACGCGGATCATCGCCGAAAAGCTGATGCTCGCGATCGGCTTTATCGTCGTGTTCCAATCGGTCAACTCCATTTTGACGAAGGGTGTGCTGCGCGGCGGCGGCGACACCCGCTTCCTGATGGTCGCGGACATTCTCTTCCTTTGGGCGGCCAGCGTTCCGCTCGGCGCGCTCGCCGGACTGGTCTGGCATTTGGACCCGTTCCTCATCTACACGTTTCTGAAGATCGACCAGATCATCAAGGCATTCTGGTGCGTTTTCCGGCTGAAGAGCCGCAAGTGGATCAAGAAGATCTGACGCGCCGACAGACGTTACGGGTTTTTCCTGTCCTGCGGAGCACACTAAATCGACACTTTACACCAAGCCGCGGCAAGGAGCGATCCTTGCCGCTTCCTTTCGAGATTCCCGACCGTTTTCCATGCGTAGAGCCTTTTCCCCACTTTTGCAACCGCCGGTTGACGGATTTCCAGCCTGACTTGGTGGTATTCAATCGCAAAATCGGCTATGATCTTCTCAGCGGCAGGCGCGAAGGACTGCCGACTCATCCTGTGGAGGAAAGAAAAATGATCTTGGCAGAAAAAATCATGCATTTGAGAAAAAAGAACGGCTGGTCGCAGGAGGAGCTTGCAGAGAAGGTCCAGGTCTCGCGGCAGGCGGTCTCCAAATGGGAGAGCGTGCAGAGCGTGCCGGACTTGGAAAAAATTCTGGCGCTGAGCAGGCTTTTCGGCGTCACGACGGATTACCTTCTCAAGGATGAGATCGAAGAGGAAGCATACACAGGCGAGACGGAGGGGACCGCCGTCAAGAGGGTCTCTCTCGAACTTGCAAACAGGTATCTGGCGTGGAGAAATAAGGCGGCCAAGCGCATCGCCGCAGCCACCTTCCTGTGTATCGTCTCCGTGATCCCGCTGCTTCTTTTCGGAGCGGCAACACTTGTGTACCCAATTCCTGAGACCTTGGCCGCTGGCGCGGGACTCACCATTCTTGTCATCCTTGTGCTTGCCGCCGTCGCGATTTTCATCTACTGCGGCTTTTTGAACACTCAGTTCGAGTTTATCGAGAAAGGTCAGTTTGAAGCGGAATATGGCGTGGAGGGCATGGTAAAAGAACAGCAGAAAGCGTATCGGCCCGCTTATGTAAGATACAATATCGCTGCCGTCTGTCTGTGCATTCTCTCCCCGGTCCCTCTCTTTCTCGGCATAGTCACAGCGAAAGAGTTCATTATGGCGGCCATGCTGGCGGTCACGCTGCTCCTTGCGGGAAGCGGCGCGGTTCTCTTTACGTACGCCGGCGTGCGCTGGGCGAGTATGCAGAAGCTCCTGCGGGAGGGCAACTACGCGCGGCGGGACGAAAGAAGGGCCCGCGTCCGGACAACCATCTCCACAGCCTACTGGCTGACCGCGACCGCCGTGTACCTCGGCTGGAGCTTTTTGACGGAGGGCTGGAAGACGACGTGGGTCGTCTGGCCGATCGCCGGCATCCTTTTTGCGGCAGTCATGTCTCTCTGCAACCTGTGGATGGACAGAGAAAAGTGAGCGAAAACGCTGCCCAACTACCTTCTAATCTGCTGTAAAAATCAATCCGAACACATATGAAAACGGCGCAGCTTCGAGGCCGCGCCGTTGTTCTGTCTCTATTAGGTCATCTAAATGACTTTTTTATTTGTCGGACAGATCCACCGGGTCTGTGGAGAGAATGATGGACTTCTTCTTCCAGCGCCCCCAGCGATAGGTGATGACGGTGAGCACAGCGCCGATCACCCAGCTCGCGAGCAGGGAGATGAAGATGCAGTCCGGGGAACCCATCGGGTTGCCGTTGCGGGTCAGGAACTCAAGGCCGTAGGCGATCGGAACACGGATGACGACCGTCGTGATGATGGAGATCCACATCGGGGTCATCGTATCGCCCGCGCCGCGCATCACGCCGGAGAGGATCTGGGTGACGCCCATCGCGATATATCCGACGGCGAGGATACGCATCATGTGGACCGCCCCTTGAATCACAGCCTCGGTCGAGGTGAAGAGCTCCATCAGGTAACGGCCGAAAATGAGGATCAACGCGACAAGGATCGCGGAGACGATGATGCCGATGCGCATCCCGTCCTTCGTGCCCTTCTCGACGCGGTCCATCCGGTTCGCGCCGATGTTCTGCCCGGCAAAAGTCGACATCGCCGTGCCGAAGGTGAAGTTCGGCATCATCGCGAAGCCGTCCACGCGCATGACAACGGTCGAGACCGCGATGATCTCCGTGCCGAAACTGTTGGTCAGGGACTGGACGATGACCATGGCGAAGGAGAAGATCGCCTGCGTCAGGCCGCTCGGCAGGCCGAGGCGGATGAGCTGAAACACGAGGTTCTTCCTCGGGACCAGCGTTTTCAGCGTGATCTCCATGACGTCCTTCATACGCAGCATACGCCAGATGCAGAGAATGCTCGAGATGAGCTGGGAAATGATCGTCGCCCATGCGGCGCCGGCGATCCCCATTTTGAAGCCCGCGACAAAGAGCACATCGAGAACGATATTCAGCCCACAGGCGACCATCAGGAAGATCAGCGGCATGATCGAATCGCCAAGCCCGCGCAGAATACCGGAAATGATGTTGTAGTAGGCGGATCCCAGCATTCCAAGGAACAAAATGACGAGATACTGGCAGGCCATATCATAAATGTCCGCCGGTGTCTGCAGAACGCGCATCATCCACGGCGTGATCAGCGGCCCGATCACCGTGATGAGCAGCGAGGTCAGGAGCGTCGCCGTCATCGTGGTGCCGACGGCAAGAGACAAGCTGTTCTTGTCCTTCGCGCCGTAATACTGAGACGTCATGATGCTCGCGCCGACGGAAACGCCCATGAAAAGCACCAGCAGCAGATTGATGGCCGGGCCGCTCGCGCCGATGGCGGCGAGCGCGCCGTCGCCCACGAACTGTCCCACAACGATGGAGTCCACCGTGCTATACAACTGCTGCGCGATATTGCCGATGAGGAGCGGCACCGCGAAACGTATGAGATTGGAAGCCGGCTTGCCGACCGTCATATCCTGCGCCCCGAAGAGCGCAGCGAATTTACCTGCCATATTGCAATTCCCCCAAACCTCGATAAAGTTCTTGGTTATAGTCTACCAGATTCGTAAGCGCTCGTCAATAGCGGATTTCAAGAATTTCCGCATAAAATTTCAAAAACATCGGGAAAGTTTGCGTGGATTTGGCACAAAACCTCAATCCAATGCCTCCCGCTCCTTCCGCTTCATCTCCCGCCAGACCGTGCAGAGCATCGTGATGTAGCACGCGCCGCCGCCGACAAAATTCGAGATCGCCTCCGCGAGGAACACGCCGTTCACGCCGAGCCCGAAGAAGTGCGGCAGGACGAGCGTCAGCGGGATCACAATGACGACCTTGCGCAGCAGCGAAAAGAAGATCGCCTGCTTCGCGCGGCCCAGCGCCTGTACGACCGTCTGCCCCGCCATTTGCAGGGACATCATGAAATAGCCGAAGAAATAGATGAACATCGCGTTGACACAGGCGTCCGTGAGCGTGGGATCGTCGTTGAAGATCGCGATGAAGAAGCACGGGAAAAACATCAAAAGCAGCCAAATGAGCGTCGTGAACGCGACGCAGAGCAGCGTCACGAAGACGATGGCCGAGCGCACGCGGCGGTACTTTCCCGCGCCGTAGTTGAATCCGATCACCGGGTTCGCCGCCTGCGTAAAGCCCTGCACCGGCGCGGAGGTGATCTCCCGGACGGAATTGATGACAGTCATCACGCCGACGTAGAGGTCGCCGCCAAACTGCGAGAGCGTCGTGTTGCAGATCCCCTGTACGGCGCTCGTGGTAAAGCCCATCACGAATCCGGCGATGCCGAGCGAGACGATCTCCTTCACGAGCTTCCAGCGGAGCCGCATATCGGAGAACCGAAGCCGGTACATGGTCTTCTTCCCCGTGAGGAACAAAACCACCCAGATCGCGGAAGCCATCTGCGAAAGGACCGTCGCGAGCGCCGCGCCTGTCACGCCAAGACCAAGGACGAAGATAAAGACCGGATCGAGCGCGATGTTCAATACCGCGCCGATCAGAACGGTCAGCATTCCCTTTGTGGAAAAGCCCTGCGCGTTGATGAATCCGTTCATCCCGAGCGAGATCATCACGAACACGCTGCCGAGCATATAGACCGTGATATAGCTGTTCGCATACGGGAACGTCTCGTCGCTCGCGCCGAACGCATAGAGAAACGGCTTCTTGATGAGCAGCACGAGCACCGTCAGGAGCAGACCGGTCCCGACAAGCAGGAAGAACGTGTTGTTCATGACGAGCGAGGCGCGTTCCTTGAACTGCGTCCCTTTTTCGTTCTGCGCTGCACCGCGCGCCATGGAGAACAGCGGCGTTCCTCCAGACCCGAACAGGTTCGCGAACGCCGTGACCATGAGGAGGATCGGAAACGTCAGCCCGACACCGGTCAGGGCATCCACGGAGTCCTCTCCGAGCCGCCCGATGTACATCCGATCCACCAGATTGTACAACACATTGACGAGCTGCGCCATGACAAGGGGCACAGCGAGCCGAAGGATGCCCGAAGAAACGCGTCCCTCCGAAAAATCGCCGTTTTGCCGCATGAGCCAGCCCCCCTCTTTTTTAATGTTCGGAAGAAGCGGGCCGCCGAAGCGGCCCTTTCCCTCTTTTTTTAGATCTCCGCGAGCATGAGCGGAATCTCGATCGGCTTTTTGCCGGTGCGCGCCACACTGTTCGCGTCCGGCTGCGAAGTCCCCACATAGAGCGTAAACCGGTGGCTGTCCACTCGGCGCTCCCCGTCCCCGTCGACGATCTCGAACGCCGTTCTCGGGATCTCGACCGTGACGCTCTGTTTCTCCCCCTCGCCGATGGAGATGTGCCGGAAACCGCAGAGGCTGTGGTTCTTCACCGCATACCCGGAATCGTGGATGCGGATATAGATCTGCACCACGTCGTCCGTGGCGCACCCGAAATTCTCGACATCCGCCGTCACCGTATAGTTCTCCCCGTTCTTCTCAAAGGAAGCGCCCGTCACGCGCACGTCCCCATACGTGAGACCGAACCCGAACGGATAGAGCACGTCGCCGGTAAAGTTGCGGTACGTGCGGTTCTCCATGCTGTAATCTGTAAACTCCGGCAGATCGTCCGCCGAGTTGTAGAACGTCACCGGCAGCTTGCCGCACGGCGAGTGCGCGCCGAAGAGGATCTCCGCGATCGCCCGTCCGCCCTGCGCGCCCGGGTACCATCCCTGCAGCACAGCGGCACAGTGCGCGTCGGCAAAACGAATGTCCATCGCGCTGCCGGTCATATTTACGAGAATGACCGGCTTTCCTGTCGCGACGACCGTCTCGAGGAGCTTCCTCTGCGGTTCGGGCAGAAGCAGATCGAGCTTATCTCCCGCGCCGCCGAGATTGCTCTCGTGGTTCTCTTCGCCCTCGACCGTCTCATCGAGACCGGTGACGACGACAACAACGTCGCTGTGCTCCGCAACGGTCTCCGCTTCGGAGAGGCGGTCGCCGGGAAGCGCGATGCTCTCGAGCTTGTCCGTATAGAGGTGCGAACCCTCGGAATAGAGGACGCGTGCGCGGTCGCCGACATAGTCCTGAATGCCCTCCAGGACCGTGATATAGCGCGACGCGGTGCCGTGATAATTGCCGATCAACGCGAGGCGGCTGTCCGCGTTCGGTCCGATGACGCCGACGGTGCGGATCTTTGTGAGGTCGAGCGGGAGGATGCCGTCGTTCTTGAGGAGCACGACGCTCTTCCGCGCGGCATCCAGACTCAGCGCCAAATGCTCTTTGCATTCGACGACCTCATACGGGATGTCGTTCATGGGGTTCGTTTCGTCAAATTCACCGAGCAGGAAGCGCGTCGTGAACAGGCGCTCCGCAGCGGTCGTGATCTGTTCCTCCGTCACAAGACCGTTTTCCAACGCCTTCAGCAGATAGAGATAGGTGACGCCGCAGTTCACATCGCAGCCCATTTGGAGCGCCAGCGCCGCGGAGTCCTCCGCCGCCTTCGTGATGTGATGGAAATTGTGGAAGTCGGAGATCGCCCAGCAGTCCGAGACATAATGGCCCGCAAAACCCCATTTCCCGCGCAGGATCTGGCGCATCAGCAGGTCGCTGCCGCAGCACGGCTCGCCGAGCGTGCGGTTATACGCGCCCATGACGGCCTCGACTTCGCCCTCTTTGACCGCGCTCTCAAACGCCGGGAGATAGGTCTCCCAAAGGTCCTTCGGGCTGACCTCAGCGTCGAACTCATGGCGCAGCTTTTCAGGGCCGCTGTGGACCGCGAAATGCTTCGCGCATGCCGCGAGTTTCAGGTATTCCCCGTCCCCCTGCAGGCCTTGTATGTATGCCACGCCAAGGCGGCCCGTCAGATATGGGTCCTCGCCGTAGGTCTCCTGCCCGCGTCCCCAGCGGGGGTCGCGGAAAAGATTGATGTTCGGGGACCAGAACGTCAGGCCCTTATAGATGTCGTGATCCCCGTGCTTCTTCGATTCGTTGTACTTGGCACGTCCCTCGGTTGCGACGACATCGCCGATCTTTCGCAGCATCTCCTCGTCAAACATCGAGGCCATCGCAATGGGCATCGGGAACATCGTCGCGACGCCCGCGCGCGCCACGCCGTGCAGCGCTTCGTTCCACCAGTTGTACGCCGGAACGCCGAGGCGCTCTACGGCTGGCGCGTCATAGCGGAGCTG
>CANQIG010000068.1 GCA_947623765.1 uncultured Clostridia bacterium
CAGCAAATCCGTCCCCCCTTTTACCGTAAATTCTTTCGCCTTGCCCAGTCTCACATCATTGACAAATGTACATTTTTGCAAAGTTTTTTATTTTTGTTTCCTCTCCCGCGCCGTGGCGATCAGCGTTTCCAGCTCCTCCGGCGTGAAATAATACTTGCGTCTGCAATAGGGACAGACCGTCTCAACGCGCCCGTCGGTCAGCGGCAGCGTGCGCAATTCTTCTTCCCCGAGCGTGAGAAGCGCGGCGGCATATTTCTCTTTCCCACAGGTACACGCATACCGGACGGGGATCTCATCCAGCTTTTCGACTTCAAAGCCCTGCAGCGCGGCAAAACACATCTCCTCGACGCGCATCCCCTTCGCCAGCATCGTCGTCACGGAATCCAGATGTGAGAGATTCTCCTCGAGTTTTTCGATCACGGCAGGCTCCGCGCCGGGCAGCGCCTGCACGAGCAGGCCGCCCGCAAGAAGCACCTTTTCCGTCTCCGTGTGTACGAGGACGCCGAGCGCGAACGCCGTGGGGATCTGCTCGCTGACCGCATAATAATTCGTCAGATCCTCCGCGATCTCGCCGCTCACCAGCGCCACCTGTCCCATATACGGCTCGCCCGTGCCGTAGCTGCGGATCACGCCCAGCCGTCCGGTCCTGCCCACCGCTGCGCCGACGTCGAGCTTCCCGTCCGACCGGCGGGGCACATCCACCTCCGGATAATCCACAACGCACCGCGCATTCCCGCGGCTGTCTGCAATGGCGGTCAGCGTCCCGAGCGGGCCGCCGCCGTCGACGCGGAGCGTCAAAGACGCCTGCTCCTGCTTGAGCAGTGCGCCCATGACCGCCGCGCCCGTGAGCAGCCGGCCGACCGCCGCAGCGGCCGTCGGGCTCAGCCCATGGATCTTCTGCGCCGTATATACGGTATCGCTCGAATCGATGGCCGAAGCCATGAGCGCACCGTCGGAAGTGATAAACCGAACGATCCTGTCCAAATTGATTTCCGCCTTTCCGCGCGTTTACCCCGTGAAAACCGCGTTCTGAGAATTCGTGATATGCGCCGCGACGACCCACCGGGCCTCCTGCGGCGCGGGAGGATCAAAAGTCAGATCCCCGAAAAACTCCACACGGTCAAAACCCGCCGCCAAAAGCATCTCCGTCAGCGTCTCCCGGTCATAAGCGCGCTCGGTAAAGCGCTCTGTGCTGCGGGCATACATCCTGTCCTCTTTTTCAAAGAAATCCAATGTCATGGAGACGGACTGCTCCGTCGCCGTATACCGGTTCTGCCACACGCAGTAGACCTCCGGCAGATCGTACACGAACGTATTGTTGCGGAGGATCTGCGCGTGCTTGTGCGGCGTATTGACGTCAAACACGAACCAGCCGTCGTCGTTCAGGAAGAACGCAACGCGCCGAAACGCCGCCTGCACGGTCTCCCGGTCCGGCAGATGGTTGATGCTGTCCAGCACGCAGAACACGGTATCCACGGTGCCGAAAAGATCGAGCGACTGCATCTTCTGGCAGAGAAAAAGGATCTCCCGGTCCTCCTCTGCGGCTTTGTCCTTCGCCTCCGTGAGCATTTCCGGCGACGCGTCCACGCCGTACACGTCGATGCCCCTCCGCGCGAGCTCCAATGTCAGGCTGCCGGTCCCGCAGGCGAGATCCAGCGTCAGCCCGGCGGGGTGGTGAAACCTCTCCAGCAGAGCCAGCAAATACTCCGCCCGCGCGCCGTAATCGACGTTCCCGGTCAGCGCGTCGTAATAGCGGGCAAAAACGTCATAACTCGGCATCCGCCTTCTTCTCCTCCTGCTCCGCTGCTTCCTGCCGTTCAAATACCAGCGCATAGCCGTCGCTGCCGTAGAGGAGCGAGCGGTTCACGCGGCTGATCGTCGCGGTGGACGCGCCGGTCTCCGCAACGATCTCGTTGTACAGGCGGTGCGCATGAAGCATCTTCGCCACGGCGAACCGCTGCATCATGGCCTTGAGCTCCGGCACAGTGCAGAGATCCTCGAAGAACCGGTAGCACTCCTCCCGGGTCTCAAGGGACAGTACGGCGTCAAACAGTGCGTCTGCATTGCTGTCATGTAATTTCGCGATCATGCTATACACTTCTTTCCGTGGAACTCTGGAACACATTCACATTTTATCACAAAAAAGCGTAAAAGTAAAGTCCTCCCTACTTTTCTTGAAAGAAAAGTAGGCAAAAGAACTTTTTAATTCGCGTTCGTCGTTCGCTTCGCTCACTTCGCCGGTACGATTGAAAAGCCTTCTCCCGCGTCGGGAGCAGACCTAACATTTTTCCCGCCGACACTTCCCGGAAGACAAACACACAAAAGAAAATATAATACGCGTTCAGGCAAGCCGTTTCATTCTCACAAAACGTGCAGCGTCAGACGTCCAGCCGCAGCAGGTCCTCGTACGTCTCCCGCCGGATGATGACGCGCGGCCGCCCGTTTTTCACCATGACGCAGGCGGGACGCAGATTGCGGTTGTAATTCGAGGCCATCGAATAGTTGTACGCGCCGGTGGAGAGCACAGCGAGAACATCCCCCACCTCGGGCTTCTGCATCGGCGTGTGCTCCTGGATCAGGTCCCCGCTCTCGCAGCATTTGCCCGCCACGGTCGCGACAAAATCCGCCGGCTGGTCCGCCCGGTTCGCAATCAGGCACGTATAGTCCGATTGGTACAGCGCGTACCGGGGATTCTCGAACATTCCGCCGTCGATCGCAACGTATGTACGCACGCCGGGGATCGTCTTGATGTCGCCCACGGTATAGAGCGTCACCCCTGCCTCCGCAACGACGGAACGCCCCGGCTCGATGAAGATTTTCGGGATCTCAAGACCCAGCTCCCTGCAGGTCTGGTGGACCGCCTTGGAAACGTCGTCCATATACGATTCATACGGCAGCGCGGCATCGTCTTCCTTATACCGAACGCCAAACCCGCCGCCGAGGTTCAAGTGCGTCATCGTTTTGCCGAGCTCCGAACGGATCTGCGCGAAAAGCCCGAGCATGACCTTCGCCGCGAGGACGAACGGCTCGTGGTCGAAGACCTGGGAGCCGATGTGGCAGTGCAGCCCGACCAGCTCCAGATGCGTGGACGCCACGGCCTCCCGGGCGGCCTCCATCGCCTCTCCGGTCTCGAGGGCAAATCCGAACTTGGAGTCGATCTGGCCCGTACGGATAAACGCATGGGTGTGCGCGTCGATCCCCGGCTTGATGCGCAGCGAGATCTTCGGGACGATCCCCCGTTCCGCCGCGAGTCTGTCCAGCCGGTGTAGCTCGGTGATATTGTCCACGACGATGTCCCCGACGCCGCGGTCGAGCGCGAGGATCAGCTCCGTCTCGCTCTTGTTGTTGCCCTGAAAGTGCAGCTTCTTCGGGTCGACGCCCGCCGCAAGCGCGGTCGCGATCTCACCGCCCGAAACGACCTCCACGTCCAGTCCTTCTTCGGTGACGACACGAAGGATCTCCTTGCAGCAAAACGCCTTGCTCGCGTAGATCGGCGTTCCGAAGCCGTCGTAATCCGAAACGAATGAGGACTTATACCGGCGGCAGGTGTCCCGCACCTTGTCCTCGCTGAGCACATAGAGCGGCGTGCCGTATTCCTGCGCGAGCAAAACGGCATCAGCCCCGCTGATCGTCAAATGCCCGACCTGATCGACGCCGAGGCAGTCCGAAACCTTTCTGTAATCCATTTTGATCCCTTTCTCTCCCATTTTCTCCGCCGTTCCCGCGGAGCCCTTCATTTCTTTCCAGGTCCTGCCGTGTCAGTCCGCCGGATTGTCCAGCTGCGAAGCAGCAAGCACCGCCGATTCGATCTTCTCCTTGAGCTCGTCGAGCCCCAGCCCGTTCGCCGACGAGAACGGCAGGAAAGAGATCCCGCGCGGGCCGAAGAAGTCCGCATACGCCTTTTCCTGCCCGAGAAACTGCGTTTTCTTCAGTTTATCCGCCTTGGTGCAGACCACAAGGAATGGCAACCCCTTTTGCTCCAGATAGTCGATCATATCGAGATCGTCCTGCGATCGGCGCATGGCGCAGATCGCAGAGCTGGACCACCAGCGCGATCCGCCTCTCGCTTTCAAAAAAGCCGTTCATCAGCCTTGCCCAGCGCTGCTTTTCGCTTTGGGAGACCTTCGCGTAGCCGTACCCCGGAAGGTCGACCAACCGCATTTCCGGGAGCCGGAAAAAGTTCACCGTTGCGGTTTTGCCGGGTGTCGCGCTCACGCGCGCGATGGCTTTCCGGTTCACCAGCTTATTGATGAGCGAGGACTTCCCGACATTCGATCTTCCCGAAAACACGATCTCCGGGAGCGTGGCCTTCGGGAGCTGGTCCGCCCGGCCCGCCGAAAACTCGAACGCAACGGCCTGAAAGTTCATATCCCGCTCCTGTGCTGCCGCAGTGTCCGCGCGCCGTGCGCTTGCTCCCGGAGCAGCGGCGCGGCAGGCTCGCGCAGAGACGGTTCCAGCGCGGGGATCGCCCGGGGCAGCACCTCGTCGATCTTCCGGACCGGCAGGAAGCAGACGTTCTTCTTGACCGATTCATCCACTTCCGCGAGGTCTGGCACGTTCTCCTCGGGGATCAGGACCTCCCGGATGCCGTTGCGGTACGCGGCCATCGCCTTTTCGCGAAGGCCGCCGATGGGCAGCACGCGCCCCTGCAGCGTGATCTCCCCGGTCATCGCGAGGTCGTGCCGGATCGGCGCGTTCAGAAGCGCCGACGTGACCGCCGTCGCCATCGCGATGCCTGCCGACGGGCCGTCCTTCGGGACAGCCCCCTCCGGCGCATGGATGTGGATGTCTTTTTTCGTGTAGAAATCGCTCGGAATCCCCAGTTTTTCCGCGCGGGAGCGGATGCACGTGATCGCCGCGCTCGCGGATTCCTTCATCACGTCGCCAAGGGAACCGGTCAGCTGGATCTTGCCGGTCCCGTCCATCACGGCCACCTCGATGGGAAGCATCTCCCCGCCGACGCTGGTCCACGCGAGCCCATTCACAAGACCAACTTCGTCCCGGGTGTTCCGGCTTTCCTTGGAATATTTCTTCGGCCCGAGAAGCTCTTCCAGATCGCTTTCCCGAACGGTCATCGGCTGGAACTCGTCTCCGTCCCGGACGATGCGGCGCGCCGCCTTGCGGCAGATGCTTCCGACCGTGCGCTCCAGCGTGCGGACGCCGGCCTCCCTCGTGTAGTTGTCGATCACGGCGTGCAAAGCGCCAGGCGTGAAGCGGAGCTGCGACGCGGCGACGCCGTTCTTTTTGAGCTGCTTTGGGATCAGGTACTTCGACGCGATCTTATACTTTTCCTCGTGCGTATAGCTCCCGAGCGTGATGATGTCCATGCGGTCATAGAGCGGGCCGGGGATCTGCGACGCGTCGTTCGCCGTCGTGATAAACAGCACGCGGCTCAGATCGAACGGCATATCGATATAGTGGTCCTGAAACGCGCTGTTCTGCTCCGGATCAAGGACCTCCAGCAGCGAAGCGGAAGGATCTCCCTTAAAGCTCTGTCCGAGCTTGTCGATCTCGTCGAGCAGGATCAGCGGATTGTTCGTCCCCGCCTGCTTCACCGCGGCCATGATGCGGCCCGGCATAGAGCCGACGTACGTCCGCCGGTGTCCCATGATGTCCGCCTCGTCGCGGATGCCGCCCAGAGAGACGCGCACGTACTTGCGCCCAGTCGCCTCCGCGACGGACCGCGCGATCGAGGTCTTTCCGACGCCCGGCGGCCCCACGAGGCAGATGATCTGCCCGGAGGCGCTGTCCGAGAGCTTCCGCACGGCGAGCGTCTCGAGAAAGCGCTCCTTGACCTTTTCCAAACCGAAATGGTCGCGGTCGAGGATCCGCTCGGCGCGCTTCAGGTCAAGCCTTTCCGCAGACGCTTTCCCCCACGGCAGCTCCAGACACGTCTCGATGTAGACGCGCATCACGGAGCCCTCATGAGAACCGTACGGCATTTTCGCGAAACGGTCGCACTCCTTGAGGAGCTTTTCCCGCGCGCCGTCCGGCATCTTGGTGTCGTTGATCCTCGCACGCAGTTCATCCGCCTCTTCCAGCGGATCGTCGTTCTCTCCGAGCTCGTTCGCGATCGCACGCATCTGCTCACGGAGCATATAATTTCTCTGGTTCTCGTCCATCTGCTCCTGCGCCTTCTGCGAGATCTCATGCTCGAGCGTCATGACCTGGATCTCGTCGTTCAGGATCTCATTGAGGCGCATGATGCGGCGCACCGGGTGCAGCTCGTCGAGGATGCACTGCTTCTGCTCGTAATCCAGCGAGATGTTCGCCGCGATGAAATCCGCGAGCTTGCCGCAGTCTTTTTGCTGCATAACACCCAGCAGAATATCGGACGGGACCTGCCGGAACCAGCGAATATACTCCTCAAAACGCTCCTGTGCAATGCGCGCAAGGGCCTCGGTCTTGTAGCTCTGGCGGAAAGCCGTCTCGTGGCAGGGCACGATCCGCCCCGAAAGATACGGCTCTTCCGTCATCACCTCGGAGATCTCCGCGCGGCAAATGCCCTCGACATGGAGCTTGATCCCCTCCTCCGAGGTGTGGACGACCTGCCGGATCTTCGCGATCACGCCGACCTTATAGAGATTCTCGGCAGTCGGCTCCCCTTCCGCGAGATCCACCTGCGCCACTGCAAAGACCAGCCGGTCGCCGTCCAGAGCGTCCTTGACCGCAAGGATGGACTTCTTCCGACCGATATCGAACTGTAAGATCATGCCGGGGAAAATCACAAGGCCGCGCAGTGCGAGCACCGGCAGCATACGTGCCTCCGCGTTTTCCGCAGTTTTGCTCATATTCGATCCTCCAAAGAAAAAATAGGGAAAGGCTGCGCAGCGAAAAAAGGCTGCACAGCCCTATAAAACCGACTTTCTCGGCTTTTCCCGAAATAGATATAACCGTCAGGACGCGGATTCCCGCCTTGCCCTGCGTTTCGGCTGCGTCATCTTGATCTTGACAGGGACACGGTCCTCGTTGCGCCGGATCTGCGGAGGCGCGCCGTTTTTCACGGTGTCTGCCGTGATCACGACAGACTCGACCGTATAGTCGCCCGGGACCTCATACATGAGCTTTGTCAGAACGCCCTCCATGATGGAACGCAGGCCGCGCGCGCCGGTCTTGCGCTCGAGTGTCAGCTCGGCGACGGCGTCCAGCGCCTCGGGCGTGAATTTCAGATCCACCTTGTCGAGCGCGAACAGCTTCCGATACTGGCTCACGAGGCTGTTCTTCGGCTCGGTCAAAATGCGGATCAGCGAGGCTTTGTCGAGCCCGCTCAGCGCCGTGATCACAGGCAGCCGCCCGACGAGCTCCGGGATCAGCCCGTACTTCACGAGGTCGTGCGGCGTGACCTCCGACATCCACGCGGTCTCGTCCAGCTCGCGCTTGCTGCGCACATCGGAGTTGAAGCCCAGCGTCTGCGCGTCCTTCCTGCGGCGGATCACGGTCTCCAGACCGTCAAACGCGCCGCCGCAGATAAACAGGATATTCGAGGTGTCGATGCTGATGGTCTCCTGCTGCGGGTGCTTCCGTCCGCCGCGCGGCGGCACGCTTGCCTCCGCGCCCTCAAGGATCTTGAGCAGCGCCTGCTGCACGCCCTCGCCGCTGACGTCCCGCGTGATGGACGGGTTCTCGGATTTCCGGGAGATCTTGTCGATCTCGTCGACATAGATGATCCCACGCTCCGCGCGCTCAACGTCGAAATCTGCCGCCTGGATCAGCCGGAGCAGGATATTCTCCACGTCGTCGCCCACATATCCGGCTTCCGTCAGCGTCGTTGCGTCCGCGATGGCAAACGGCACGTCGAGGAGCTTCGCGAGCGTCTGCGCCAGGTACGTCTTGCCGACGCCCGTCGGCCCGAGCAGCAGCACGTTGCTCTTCGCGATCTCCACCCCGTCGTCCGCGCCGCCGTAGAAAATGCGCTTGTAGTGGTTGTAGACCGCGACGGAGAGCGTCATCTTGGCCTCGTCCTGCCCGATCACATAGTCGTCGAGCATGGCTTTGATCTCTTGGGGCTTCGGCAGATACGATTCCTTGACGCCGGCCGCGCGCACCGTCTTCGGGCGGCGCAGGGAGTTCTCATCTTCAATGATGTTCATGCAGAGCTCTACGCAGGAATCGCAGATATAAACACCGTTTCCCGCGATGAGCCGCCGCGCCTGGGATTGCGGTTTGCCGCAGAAGGAGCAGCAGAGTTCACCGTCGTTTCCGAAGGTATTCGGCATGGGTTACGCCCTTTCCTTACTTGAGTTTCGTTTCGATGACCTTATCGATCAGCCCGTATTCGAGCGCTTCGTTCGCGGTCATCCAGTTGTCGCGCTCCGTATCCGCCGCGACCCGCTCGATGCTCTGCCCGGTGCGCTCGGCGAGGATCTCGTTCAAATGCTTTTTGATCCTGAGAATGTGATTCGCCTGGATCGCGATGTCCGTTGCCTGTCCCTGCGACCCGCCGGAGGGCTGGTGGATCATGATCTCGGCGTTCGGCAGCGCAAAGCGCTTGCCCTTCGTCCCCGCCGCAAGCAGGAACGCGCCCATGCTGGCCGCCATGCCGATGCAGA
>CANQIG010000069.1 GCA_947623765.1 uncultured Clostridia bacterium
ACGGCGGCGGGCTGACCCGCATGATGGCGAAATAGATGGAGATCGCGACGAGCGCCTTCTCGCCGCCGGAGAGCAGCTCGATATGAGAGACGATCTTCCCCGGCGGATGCACCTCGATGTCGATGCCGCTCTGGAGGATGTCCGTCTCGTCGGAGAAGGAGAGCTTCGCCGCCCCTCCGCCGAAAAGGTCCCGGAAGATCCGCCCGAATCGCTCGTTGATCTCGGTGAACCGCTCGGAGAACCGCTCCGTCATCTGGTGCGTCAGGTCGCCGATGAGCGCGAGGAGCTCCGTTTTGGACTTCTCCACGTCCCCGATCTGATCCCGCATAAAGGTGTACCGCTCGAGGACTTCCTTGTATTCCACGACCGCCGCGACGTTCACTGCCCCGAGCGCTCGGATCTTGTTTTTCAGTTCTGTGAGCCGCCGCTGCGCGGCCTGTATGTTCTCGACGGGCTTCCCGATCTCCTCCGCCTCCCGGCGGGTGAGCTCATATTCGTCCCAGAGCTTCGCGATGATCGTGTCGTATTCCCGGTTGAGGTTTTCCAGCCGTTCGCGCATCCGCGCGAGCTCCAGCCCGATCTTTTCCCGCTCGCCGCTGCGCTCGCGTTCCTCCTGCCGCAGTTCGCCGGAACGGCGCTCCAGCGCCGTCCGCCGCTCGGCGATCCCCGCGACGCTCCCGCGCTTCTGCTCGGCTTCGCCGCGCAGCGAAAGCGCCTCCGCCCGCAGCGCGTCAATCTGCGCCTTTCTCGCTTCGATCCCGCGGTTCGCCTCGGCGATCTGCGCGGAGAGGTCCCGCACACGGCTCTCCCGGTCCTCCTGCCGCACTTTGAGCGCTTCGATGCTCTGCAGCAGCGTCTCCCGGTCCTTTTGCAGTGCGAGCCCGGCGAGCCGCAGCTCCTGCAAGCGCAGGGAC
The DNA here is from genome assembly GCA_947623765.1 of uncultured Clostridia bacterium. GTDB lineage: Bacteria > Bacillota > Clostridia > Oscillospirales > Acutalibacteraceae > Hominenteromicrobium. Next base: position 915 of record CANQIG010000069.1, read on the forward strand.
ATCTCGTCCGCGCGGCGCAGCTGCTCCTCGCGGCTCTCCGCCATGCGGTCCATCTTTTCCCGGACCGCACCGGCCTCCTGTTCCAGCTTCTCCGCTTCTCCCGCCGCTTTTTCCGCCGCCGCCTTCTGGGACGCCACGCGCCCGGCGGCGTTTTCCTTTTCTTCCAGCAGATCCGCGTGCCCGCGCTTTTCGGCCTCGAGCTCCCGCGCGGCCTGCGCCATCTCGGCGGCAAAGCGCACGCGGTCCTCGCGGAGCGTCTGCAGGCCGCCCCGCGCCGCGTCGAGCTCTGCGGCGACCTTCGCCGCCTCCGCCGAGAGCGCCTTCAGCCGCTCGTTCGCCGCGTTCGACTTCTGCTCCAATTCCGCCGCCACGCCCCGGATCCGTTCGATCTCCCCGGCGCGGCTGAGCAGCCCGGAATTGCGCGCCGCAGAGCCGCCGGTGTAGGAACCCCCGGCGTTCACGACCTGCCCGTCGAGGCTGACGACGCGCGTCCTAAACTGCATCTGCCGCGCGATCCGCGCAGCGTCGTCGAGCGTCTCGGCGACGACCGTCCGCCCGAGCAGCGAATCCCGAATTCCGTTGTATTTCGGATCGACCTCGCAGAGCTCCGAGGCGACGCCCACGAACCCGGGCGCGCCGCGCACCTCCCGCACGTCGACCGTATTTCCCCGCACGGTGGTCAGGGGCAGGAACGTCGCGCGGCCCGCGTCCCGCTGTTTCAGCAGACGGATCGCGGCCTTCGCTGCGTTTTCGTCGTCCACGACCACGTTCTGCATCGCCGCGCCGAGCGCGGTCTCGAGCGCCACGGCGTATTCCCGCGGCACGCGGAGGATTTGCGTCACCGGGCCGTGGATCCCCGCAAGGTTCCCGCGCCCCTTCTCGCGCATGACCGTCTTCACGCTCTGCGTGAAGCCCTCGAGGTTCCGTTCCAAGTCTTCCAACAGTTTTGCCCGGCGCGACTGTTCCGCGGCGTCCAGCCGCAGCTTCTCGGCCTCGTTTTTCGCCGCTTCCACGCGGCCCCGGCGGCTCTCCAGCCGCATCTCATAGCCGCGCACGGCGTTCTCTCCCGCCGCTATCTTCTCCTCTGTCTCCCGGACCATCCCGGAAAGCTCCTCGCCCTCCGAGGTCAGCGCCGCGATCCGCGCCTCGTTCTCCGCGACGGCGCTCTCCACCGAGGCCGTCCGGTTCAAAATCTCCTGCACGGAGGCCTCTGCCTCCGCGCGGCGCACGCGCACCTCGGAGAGTGCGTCGCCCAGACGGGCGAGCTCCGCCGCGACGTCGTCCAGCCGCCGCGACGCGCCGTCCGCGCTCTGGCGCATCGCCTCGAGCTCCCCGGTATACGCGATGAAATCCGCGTTGCTCTGCGCGATCTCGCTGTCCTTTTTCGCGACCTCTTTTTCCTTCTCCGCAGCCTCCGCGCGCAGTTCCTCGCCGGACCGGCTGCTCTCCGCGATCTCCTGCTCGAGCCGTTCGACGGTCTGCGCGAAATGCGCCAGATCGTTCTCCGCGACGGAGATCTCCCCCTCGCGGCGCGTCGCGGCCTCGTCCTTTTCCGCCGCCTCGCTGCGCGCCTGCTCCATCCGCGCGGTGCAGTCGTTCGTCTCGTTGTAGTTCCGCTCGATCTCTGCAGCGAGCGCTTCGAGCGCCTCCTCCGCCTCCCGGTAGGAGACCTCCGCCGCGCCGATCCGCTCCTCCGCCTCGCGCACCGTCTTCCCGGAGCGGTTCAGCGTCTCGAGCCACAGCCCGATCTCGAGCTCCTTTTTCTCCTTGTCGAGCGCGATGAATTTCTCCGCCTTTTCCGCCTGTTCGCGCAGCGGCTCCACGCGGCCCTCCAGCTCGGAGAGGATGTCCCGAAGGCGCACGAGGTTCTCCTCCGCGCGCTCGAGGCGGCGCTCGGCCTCCTCCTTGCGGTAACGGAAGCGGGAGATGCCTGCCGCCTCCTCGAAGATCTCGCGCCGGTCCTCCGACCTTGCGGAGACGATCGCGTCGATCTTTCCCTGCCCGATCATCGAATAGCCGTCGCGCCCGAGACCTGTGTCCATGAAAAGCTCGTGGATGTCCCGAAGGCGCACGGTCGTCTTGTTGATCTGATACTCGCTCTCGCCCGAACGGTAGAACCGCCGCGTGATGGCGACGGTATCCCCGTCGAAGTTCAGCCGGCGGTCGCTGTTGTCCACCGTCAGCGTGACCTCGGCGTATCCCTGCGCCTTGCGCTGCGGCGTGCCGCTGAAAATGACGTCCTCCATTCTGGAGCACCGGAGCGTCCGCGCGGACTGCTCGCCGAGCACCCAGCGCATCGCGTCGCTGATATTGCTTTTTCCGCTCCCGTTCGGCCCGACGACCGCCGTGATGCCGTCCTCAAAATGCAGGACGGTCTTGTCCGGGAAGGTCTTGAAGCCGTGCAGCTCCAGCGTTTTTAAAAGCATGGGTTCACCTGTCCGTTTCGAGAATCTGATAGAGCACGCCGGAAAGCGAAGCGTCCGGCAGGATCTTCACATCGAAGCCCGCCTTTGAAAGCGCCGCGAGGTTCCGCTTCCCGTGTCCCTTGGCCGTGGAGAGCAAACGTTCCGGTACCGCGACGACCGCCCTTCGGCAGCCCCGTGCGGTCAGCTCCGAAAGGAGCGCGTCGAGGAAGATCTTCCCCCGGCAAAGCTCCATGAACGCCGGGTGATACGGCCCGGCAAGCGCGTTTTTCGTCTCCGCGCTGTCGTGCAGCCCGACCTTCAGCACGCGCACGCCCGCGCGCTCGATCCTTCCGATCAGTTCCGCGCAGAGCGCGACCGCGCCGTCCAGCGTCTGCGGCGCGTATTCCCCCGCGCGCCAGAGCGCCGCGAGGCGTGTATGTTCGAGCACGAGCGTCGGGTAGATCCGCATCCCATCCGGATGCAGGCGAAGGAGCTCCTCCGCCGTAAAGCGCGCGCCTTCGTCGTCGTCCCCGAAAAGCCCGGTCATCATCTGCAGTCCGAGGGAAAGTCCCGCTTCCCGCACGTACAAAGCCGCCCTTCGGACGTCCTCCGCCGTGTGGCCGCGCCCGTTCTTTTGCAGAACTTCGTCGCGCATGGACTGCGCCCCGAGCTCCACGGACGTGACGCCGCGCCGTTTCAGGTCCTCGGCGGTCTCCCGGTCCACGGCGTCGGGCCGCGTCGAACAGCGGATCCCCGCAAGGCCCCACCGCCGGACCGCCTCCCCTGCGGCCTCCAACAGCGCGTCCCGGTAATCCTTTGGGACCGCCGTGAAGCTGCCGCCGAAAAACGCGATCTCCGTCTCCTTCGGGTCGTTTTTCAGCTTCCGGGCCGCGTCTTCTAGGGTCGCGCGCACCTCATCGGGCGTTGGCGCGCGGCGGCTCCCCGTGATCTGCCTCTGGTCGCAGAAGCTGCACTGCCCCGGGCACCCGACGTGCGGGATAAAGACCGCGATGTTCGCGTGCGGCACGTCAATACCCCATGAGCTTGAGCGCTTCGGCCGCCGCGTTCTGCTCGGCTTCCTTTTTGCTCCTGCCGCCGCCGCGCCCGATGACGTTGCTGTTCAGGTGGACCTCCACCGTGAAATGCTTGTCGTGGTCCGGGCCGCGTTCGCCGGTCAGCACATACTCGAGCTTTTCGCCCGGGTTCTGCTGAATGATCTCCTGCAATATTGTCTTGTGGTCCTTAAAGGGCCGCTCTCCCGCAGCGCTCGCCGCGGGCTCGAGAAACCGCAGGACAAACTTCCGCGCCTCGTCGAGGTCGCCGGAATCGAGATAGATCGCCGCCGTGATGGATTCAAACACGTCGGCGAGGATGCTCGGGCGGTCCCTGCCGCCGGAATGCTGCTCCCCGTGGCTGAGCCGCAGCATCTCCCCGACGCCGAGCGCACGCGAAAAGACGCACAGGGACTGCTCGCAGACGAGCGACGCCCGCTTTTTCGTCAGCTTTCCCTCCGGGAGCTTCGGGAACGCGTCAAAGAGATACTCCGCCGCGATGAATCCCAAAATGGAATCCCCGAGGAATTCCAGCCGCTCGTAGCTGCGGGCCGTTCCCCGGTTCTCGTTCGCGAAGGAGGAGTGCGTCAGCGCGGCCTCCAAAAGCGAGAGATCGCGGAACGCATACCCGATCTTCCCGGCAAATTCCTCCAAAGACGTCATGTGTCCGCCTCCCCTCCGACCGCCTTTGCGATCTCCCCGGTGATCCCCGAGGAAACGTACTTCGCCGTCAGGGAGAGCGCGCTGAACATGGTCCCCGCCTTCGCGCTGCCGTGCACCTTGAACACGGGCTTCGAGCAGCCGAGGATCGGCGCGCCGCCGTAGGAATTGTAGTCGAAATCCTTTTTGAACTGCTTCATGTCGCCGAGGACCATCGCCGCGGCGATCTGGTTTTTCAGGTTCTTCTTGAAAATGCCTTTGATCTTATCGAGCAGGACGAGCGCTACGCCCTCATACGTCTTGACGAAGACGTTCCCGGTGAACCCGTCCGCGACGATCACGTCCGCCGCGTCGTCCGGGACGTCTCTCGCCTCGACGTTCCCGATGAACCGGATGCGTTTTTCCTCGGAGAGCAGCCGGAACGCCGCCTGCTGCAGAGGCCCGCCCTTGTGGTCCTCCGTGCCGACGTTCAAAATGCCGACGCGCGGCTGCTTCACGCCCATCACCTTTTCCACATAGACCGAGCCCATCAGCCCGAACTGCGCGAGCATCTGCGGCGTGCACTCGTTGTTCGCGCCGGAATCCGCGAGCAGGAAAAAGCCCGTCGATTTCGGGAGCACCGGCGCAAAGCAGACGCGCAGCACGCCCTTGAGGCGCTTGACGTAGAGCGTCGCGCCGACAACGGCCGCGCCGCTGTTCCCGGCGGTGGCAAAGGCGTCCCCCTTGCCGTCCCGCAGGGCTCTGAGGCCCACCGCGAGCGAGCTGTCCTTCTTCTCCCGGCGGATCGACATCGGGTCGTCGTCCATGGTCAGCACGTCCGGGCAGTCCAGGATCTCCATATCCGAGAGATCGAGCGAGAGGCGCGACGCGGCCGCCCGGATCGCGTCCGCGCGCCCGGTCAGCAGGATCTCCGTGCCGAGCGCGTCCTTCGCCATGCGGCACCCTTTCAGGATCTCATCTGGGGCATTGTCCCCGCCGAACGCGTCCACGATGATCTTCATTGCGCCCACTCCCTTTCTCTTTCCAAACGTCTTATTCTTCCAGTTGTCTTGTCCGTTCCTCCGTCTCCGTGCGGATCCCCGCCGCGCGTGCCGCGTCTTCGAGGTCCGAAAGCGCGCGCGCCGCGAGCGCCGCGTACCGCGCCTGCTTGTCCCGGATCCGCTCCGGAAGCTGCGGCAGGACGCCGAAGTTCGCACCCATCGGCTGGAAATCCGCGCTGACGCTCTCCGAAACGTGCCGCGAGAGCGCGCCGAGCATCGTCGTCTCCGGCAGGACGACCGGCGCTTTCCCGGAAAGCCGCCGCGCGGCGTTCAGCCCCGCGAGCAGCCCGGACCCCGCCGATTCCATATAGCCCTCCACGCCGGTCATCTGCCCGGCGAAAAACAGCCCGGGCCGCGATCTCGATGAAAAATCCGCCGCGAGGACGCGCGGAGAATCGAGGAACGTGTTGCGGTGCATCACGCCGTACCGCGCGAACTCCGCATGGCCAAGCCCCGGGATCATCCCGAACACGCGCCGCTGCTCCGGGAATTTCAGGTTCGTCTGGAACCCCACGAGGTTGAACAGCGTCTTTTCGGCGTTTTCCGTCCGCAGCTGGACGACCGCCCACGGCCTGCGCCCCGTTCTGGGGTCGGTCAGCCCGACGGGTTTGAGCGGCCCGAAGCGCATCGCGTCCGCGCCGCGCTGCGCGAGCACCTCGATGGGCATACAGCCCTCGTAGACCTTCGGGTCCCGCACGTCGAATTCATGCACGGGCGCGCGCTCCGCCGAGAGCAGCGCGCCGTAAAACGATTCGTATTCCGCCCGGTCCATCGGGCAGTTGATATAGTCCTCGCCGCCGCGCCCATAGCGTGAGGCGAAAAAACACCGGTCCATGTCGAGGCTCTCCCGCGTGACGATCGGCGCGGCGGCGTCGAAAAAGTGCAGCGTCCCGCCCGCAAACGCGCGGATCTCCTCCGCGAGTTTTCCTTCGGTCAGCGGGCCGGTCGCGACGACCGCGACGCCCTCGGGCAGCGTTTCGACCGTCTCCCGCACCAGCTCGATGTTTGGGTGCGCGAGGATCTTTTCCGTCACGCGCGCGGAGAACTTCTCCCGGTCCACCGCGAGCGCCCCGCCCGCCGGGACCTGCGTCTCGAGCGCTGCGGGCACGAGCAGCGAACCGAGCCGCCGCATCTCCTCCTTGAGGAGACCCGCCGCGCTCTCCACGCGCGCCGCCTTGAGCGAATTCGAGCAGATCAACTCCGCGAGCCCTTCGGACTTGTGCGCGGGCGAAAAGCGCTTCGGCTTCATCTCATAGAGCCGCACGCGGAACCCCGCGTTCGCGAGCTGCCACGCGGCTTCGCATCCCGCGAGCCCGCCGCCGATCACCGGCACCGGTTCATTCGTCGCCATCCGTGACCTCGGTCTTATAGCCGCACCCCTCGGTCAGGCAGTAGAGCGTCTTTTTCCTGCCCTTTTTCTGCATCAGGACCTTCCCGCAGCGGGGACACATCCGGTCCGAAGGCGGGTCCCAGGAGACGAAATCGCACTTCGGATATTCCTCGCAGCCGTAAAACACGCGGCCCTTCCTCGATTTCTTTTCGATGATCCTGCCGCCGCACTTCGGGCACTTCGCGCCGGTGTCGACGACGATCTTCTTGATGTTCTTGCACTCCGGGTACCCCGGGCACGCGATGAACTTGCCGTACCGCCCGGTCTTGATGACCATCCGGCGGCCGCATTTCTCGCAAATATAGTCGGTCTCGTCCTCTTTGAGCTGGATCTTCACGCCGTCCATCTCGGACTTTGCCTGTTTCAGCGTCTTTTCAAAGTCGTCGTAGAACCCGTGCAGCGTCTTCACCCAGTCCGCGCTGCCGCTCTGCACCTCGTCGAGCTCCTTTTCCACGGCGGCGGTGAACCGGATATTCACGATGTCCGGGAAATGCTCCTTCATCAGCTTCGTGATGACCTCGCCGAGCTCCGTGGGCTTAAAGGACTTCCCGTCCCGGACGACGTATTCGCGGCTCGTGATCGTCATGATCGTCGCGGCGTACGTGCTCGGGCGGCCGATGCCGTTCTCCTCGAGCGTCTTGATGAGGGAAGCCTCGGTGTAGCGCGGGGGCGGCTGCGTGAAGTGCTGCGCGCCGGAAAGGTCGCGCAGGCGCAGCGCCATGCCCGCCTCGAGCTTCGGCAGGTCCTTCCCCTTTTCCTCCTCGGTGTCGCGGCCCTCCTCGTAGAGCACCGTGAAACCGTCGAAGCCCACGCTATACCCGCTCGCCTTGAAGACATAGTCCCCGGCGGTGATGACCGCCTGCGTCGTGTTGAGGACGCAGTTCGCCATCTGGCAGGCGACAAAGCGCTCCCAGATGAGCTTATAGAGCTTATACTGATCCCGGCTGAGGGACGATTCGACGTCCTTCGGCGTGAGCGCGACGGACGTCGGCCGGATGGCCTCGTGGCCGTCCTGCGCGCCGGCGCGCGCGCGGTAATGCCGGGGCTTCGCGGGCAGATAGCTCTTCCCCCAGCG
>CANQIG010000070.1 GCA_947623765.1 uncultured Clostridia bacterium
GCGCTGGGGAACGCCGGACGGGAACGGCAAAATTTTTTACACTTCTATTGCTTCTTTATCTCACACAAGCTAAAGCTCCGGGGTTTCTGTTTGCGTATATTCCTTTCGAGCAGTCAAAAGCGCCGCCCGGCCGGGCGGCACTTCTCTTTTGCTTCACAGCCGACGCTCGCGGACCTCGCGCAGGATCTCGTCCACGTCGTACGTTTTGTGCGGCACGGCAGCGGGTTCCGCCGCAAAGTTCACGGGCGTTTCCGCCGCAGCCACTGCCGCGGCCTCCTCAGCGGGTGCTTCCGCCGCCTTCGGCGCAGGCGCGGGGCGCTTCGCCGGGCGGGTCTTCGGGGCCGTGCCGCTTGCCGCCTCATGCCTTGGCCGGTAAGAGGAGTACACGTCCTCCATCGCCGGGTCCCGGCGCGGCGGAGCGGCAGGGCGCTTCGGGCGCGCGGCGCGCTTTTCCTCGGCGGACATCGGTTCCGCGAGGAAATCCTCCAGCGTCATCCCGCCGGGCATTCCCCGGTCCGTGCTGCGCACCGCCGGGAGTTCGTCCGTATCGGCTTTCGAGTCCACGGCCCGCCGGGACCGCCGGTCGCGCTCCCGGCGCGCGGCGGCCTCGCGCTGCTTTGCGAGCTGCCGGGCTTCCTCGATCTCGCCGAGCACCTCTTCCCGGTCGTCCGAGTCGCTGTGCGCGGCGACCACGCGCGTCATCACGGCCATGATCACGATGCCCAGCGTCCCGCCTGCGGCGAGGAACGCGCCGGCCCAGAACACGGTGTCCGCAACGCGGCTGCCCGCGCCCTGCAGCACGAACGGCGCGGCGCTCGGCGCCGCTTCCGCCGTCTGTTCGGCGGGGTCCAAAACGAGGTCCCCCGCCGCGAGCGCCGCCGTCCCCGCCGCGCAGCAAAGGAGCAGCGCGGCGAGCGCGAACAGGCAAAGGATACGCACGGTTTTTCTTTCCATATCTCTTCCTATCTTCCTCGTCCGTCATGCGGACGGTCAAAACCCGATCTTCGACGCGATGTATTCGGGCAGCGCGTCGATCGCGATGCGCTCCTGCGCCATCGTGTCGCGGTCGCGCACGGTGACACAGCCGTCGGTCTCGCTCTCGAAATCGTACGTCACGCAGAACGGCGTGCCGATCTCGTCCTCGCGGCGGTACCGCTTGCCGATGGAGCCGGTCTCGTCGAAGTCGGTCATGAAGCGCTTCGCGAGCGTCTCATAGACCTCCATCGCCTTGCCGGAGAGCTTCTTCGAGAGCGGCAGCACGGCGGCCTTGTACGGCGCGACCGCCGGGGAGAGCCGCAGCACGACGCGCGTGTCGTTCTTCGCGGCGTCGAGCACCTCCTCGTCGTACGCCTCGCAGAGGAGCGCGAGGACCGTGCGGTCGAGGCCGTAGGTCGACTCGATGATGTACGGGATGAACCGCTCGTTCGTCTCCGGGTCGAGGTAGCTCATGTTCGTGCCGCTGTACTCCTGGTGGCGGGTGAGGTCGAAATCGGTGCGGTTGTGCGTGCCGTTGATCTCGCCCCAGCCGAACGGGAACAGGAACTCGATGTCGCACGCGGCCTTCGCGTAGTGCGCGAGCTTCTCGTGGTCGTGGTAGCGCAGGTGCTCCTCCTCGATGCCGAGGTCCTCGAAATACTGTTTCCCGTACGCCTTGAAGTATTCGTAGAGCTCGCCGTCCGTACCCTCCTTGCAGAAGGTCTGGAACTCCATCTGCTCGAACTCGATCGTGCGGAACGTAAAGTTTCCGGGGGTGATCTCGTTGCGGAACGCCTTGCCGATCTGCCCGATGGAGAACGGCAGCTTCGCGCGCATCGTGCGCTGAACGTTCAGGAAGTTGACGTACTCGCCCTGCGCGTTCTCCGGGCGCAGATAGATGACGCTCTTCGAGTCGTTCGTCACGCCGCGGTACGTCTGGAACATCAGGTTGAATTCGCGGATGTCCGTGAAATCGTGCTTGCCGCACTTCGGGCAGGGGATGTGGTGCGCCTTGATGTACTCGAACATCTCCTCCTTCGTCATCGCGTCGGGATGGGCGTCGGGGTCGAAGGCTTCGATGAGGTTGTCGGCGCGGTGACGCGTCTTGCACTCCCTGCAGTCGAGCAGGGGATCGGAAAAGCTCGCGACGTGGCCGCTCGCCTCCCAGACGCGCGGGTGCATGAGGATGTCGGCGTCGACCTCATAGCTGTTCTTCCGCTCCTGGATGAAGCGCTTGCGCCACGTGTCCTTGACGTTGTTCTTGAGGCGCGCGCCGAGCGGGCCGTAGTCCCATGTGTTCGCGAGGCCGCCGTAAATATCCGATCCGGGGAACACGAAGCCCCGAGTCTTGCAGAGCGCGACGATCTTTTCCATCGTCTTCTCTTCGGGTTTCAAAATGGTCTTCATACAGGCTTTTGCTTCCTTTCTTTCCGCTGAGTACGTTGATTATACCATTTTTCCCGGGGAAGCGCAAGAGCCCTCCCCTGCATTCCCCGCACATTTTGCAAAATCGGTTGACAAGCCCTCCCCTTCGCGGTAGAATGGAGCCAAACGGAACCGTGCCGGGCAAAGCCCCGGCAGAGGGAGGCAATCCATGAAAAACGCAAGGCTCACCGTGGAGAAGGACTTCACGGTCTCGAAGATCGACCCGCGCATCTACGGCTCCTTCGTGGAGCACCTCGGCCGCGCGGTCTACGGCGGCGTGTACCAGCCGGGCCATCCCACAGCCGACGAAGACGGCTTTCGGCGCGACGTGATGGACCTCGTGCGGGAGCTGCAGATCCCGATCATCCGCTATCCGGGCGGGAACTTCGTCTCGAATTTCTACTGGGAGGACAGCGTCGGGCCGGTCGAGCTGCGCCCGAAGCGTCTGGAGCTCGCGTGGCGCAGCACGGAGCCGAACCGCGTGGGCATCGCGGAGTTTTCCAAGTGGTGCAAAAAGGTCGGCGCCGAGGTGATGCAGGCCGTGAACCTCGGCACGCGCGGCATCGACGCGGCCTGCAATCTGCTCGAATACTGCAACCACCCCTTCGGCTCGAAATACAGCGACCTGCGCATCTCCCACGGCGCGAAGGAGCCGTTCGGCGTGAAGGTCTGGTGCCTCGGCAACGAGATGGACGGCCCGTGGCAGACCGGCCACAAGAGCGCCGCCGAATACGGCCGTCTCGCAGACGAGACCGCGAAGGCCATGAAGCAGATCGACCCGTCGATCGAGCTCGTCCTCTGCGGCAGCTCGAACACGCAGATGCCCACCTTCCCGGAATGGGAGAACACCGCGCTCACGGCGGCCTACGACAGCGTGGACTACATCTCGCTGCACCAGTATTTCGGGAACCGCGACGGCGATACGGCGAACTTCCTCGCGCTGAGCGACGAGATGGACCGCTTCATCCGGACGGTCGTCGCGACGTGCGACTTCGTGAAGGCGAAGCGCCGCGCGAAGAAGGACATGATGCTCTCGTTCGACGAATGGAACGTGTGGTTCCACTCCGACGCCGAGGACGCCGACACGATGCGGAACCGCCCGTGGCAGGAAGCGCCGCATCTGCTCGAGGACCGCTATACGTTTGAAGACGCGCTGCTCGTCGGGCTGATGCTCATCGCGCTGATGCGGCACAGCGACCGCGTGAAGATCGCGTGCATGGCGCAGCTCGTCAACGTGATCGCGCCGATCATGACGGAGGAGAACGGCCCGGCGTGGCGGCAGACGATCTTCTACCCGCTGCTGCACGCCTCGAAATACGGGCGCGGCACGGCGCTCATGCCGGTGCTCGCCTCGCCGAAGCACGACACGAAGGACTTCTCCGACGTCACCGACGTGGCGTCCGTCGCGGTTTGGAACGAGGCCGCGCAGGAGGTCACGGTCTTCGCGGTGAACCGCTCCGTCGAGGACGACGTCGCACTCACCGTCGACCTGCGTTCCTTCCCCGGCGCGCGGCTCGTCGAGCACATCCGCCTCGCAAACGGCGATCTGAAAGCGGCGAACAGCGCGGAAAAGCAGAACGTCGCGCCCGAGACCGTCTCCGCCGCCGAGACGGACGAGGCCGGGAACGCGCGCGTGCCGCTCGTGAAGTGCTCGTGGAACGTGCTGCGGTTCGCGGTGTGAGCCCGCGGGGCGGACTTGCAAAACAGCGCCGCCCGTGGTACAATGACAGACAGCGTTTCGGAAAGAAGGGATCCCCATGGATCAAAAAACATATCCCGCCATGCTGCTGCTCGAGGGCGGGTCGCTGCGCACGCTGTTCACCGCCGGCGTCCTCGACGTGTTCATGGAGCACGGCGTCGACTTCACGGACGTGATGGGCGTTTCCGCCGGCGCGCTGACGGGCGTCAGCTTCGTCACGAAGCAGATCGGCCGCACGCGGGAGATCAACGTCGACCACATCCTCGACAAGAATTATCTCGGCGTGCGGAACCTCGTCCTGCACCACCAGATCTTCAACTTCGACTATATGCTCGGCGAGATGTCCACCAACATCGTCCCGCTCGACTACGAAGCGTTCCTCACCGCGCCGACGCATTTCACCGCCGTCGCGACGGAGCTCGAGACCGGCGAGACGCGGTACCTTGAAAAGAGCGGCTGCGCGGACATTTTCAGCGCGATCCGCGCTTCGAGCTCCATGCCGATGGTCTCGAAGACCGTCCCGATGGGCGGGAAGCGCTACCTCGACGGCGGCTGCTCCAACGCCATCCCGTACCAAAAGGCGATCGACGACGGCTTTGAGAAGATCGTCCTCGTTCTGACGCGCCAGCAGGGATACCGCAAGCTCTACACGGCGCCCGCCATGGCGAAGGCCTACGCGCAGTATTTCCGGCACTTCCCCGCGTTCCTGCAGAAGCTGCTCGAGATCCCCACGCGCTACGACCGCGAGCAGCGGGAGATCGACGTCCTGGAAAAGGCGGGCCGGGTGTTCGTCATCCGCCCGGCGGGGCCGGTCGACGTCTCCCACACGGAGACCGACCAGGCGAAGCTCACCGCGCTCTACAACGAGGGCCGCGCCGCCGGAGAAGCGCGGCTCGGCGCTTTGCTCGAATATCTCGAACACTGAGGACCGAAAGGAGGACCCCTATGAAGCTCGGATTTATCGGCTGCGGCAATATGGGCTCCGCGATGGCGGCGGCCGCCGCGAAAGCGTGTACGGAAAACGACGAGATCTATCTCTCGAACCGCACGCGGCAGAAGGCGGAAGCGCTCGCCGAAACGCTCCCGCACGCCGTCGTCTCGGACAATGAGACCGTCGCCGCCGTCTGCAACCAGATCGTGCTCGGCGTGAAGCCGGGGATGCTCGCCGCTTTGCTCGCCTCCCTCCGGGAAACGCTCGTCGCGCGGGAGGAATCGCCGGTCCTCATCAATATGGCGGCGGGCGTGTCCTCCGCCATGGTGCAGGAAATGGTCGGCGCTCCGCTCCCGGTCATCACGGTGAAGCCCAACACGCCGGTGTGCGTCGGCGCGGGCGTCGTCGCCTACAACACCACGGAGAACGTCTCCGAAGCGGACCTCGCGGAATTTTCCCGTCTCTTTGCGCACGCCGGTCTTTTGATCCCGCTGCCCGAGTCCCTGCTCGACGCGGCGGGCGCGCTCTCCGGCTGCGGACCGGCGTTCGTCTATCTGTTCATCGGCGCGCTCGCGGACGGCGGCGTCGCGATGGGCCTGCCGAGGGGCACCGCGCAGCAGCTCGCCGCGCTGACGGTCCTCGGCAGCGGGAAGATGGCGCTCGAATCCGGCGAGCATCCCGAAGCCCTCAAGGACGCGGTCTGCTCCCCCGCCGGGAGCACCATCGCCGGGGTCGCGGCGCTCGAACGCGGCGCGTTCCGCGGGACGGTGCTCGACGCCCTGAGCGCGTCGTTCGAGAAGACCAAAACGCTCGCGTCGCCGAACGGAAAGTGACACTTCGGCGGAACCGCTCCGCCGCTTCCCCGCTCGCTCCCTTTTGGGGAACGGGCGGGCCGTTTTTTTTGCCTTCGGCAACAAAACGCATATTTTCCGCAACATATCCCCTTGCATTGTGCGGAAAACCGCGCTACAATGGAGAAAAAAACCGGATTTTCATGGGAGGCGGTACGGATGAGCATTTCTTTTAACGAAAAAACACGTGTGTTCCGTCTGGACACGGTGACGACCACATACGCGTTCTGCATCCACGAGGCGGGGTTCCCGCTCCATCTTTACTACGGCAAGCACCTGCCGGACGACGACCTGAAGCATCTGCTCGGCCGCGGGATGTTCACGTCGTTTTCGCCGGACGTCCCCGGTTTTTCGCACACGGGCTTCTCGCTCGACGTGCAGCCGCAGGAATTCCCGGGCTTCGGCACGGGCGATTTTCGCGCCTCCGCCGTCGAGATCCAGAACGCCGACGGCAACTGCGCGACGGACTTCCGCTATGTGTCGCACAACATTTTGAAAGGCAAGCCGGACCTCTGCGGCCTGCCGCATTTCCGCGACGAAAACGGCGAAAGCGAGACGCTGGTCCTTTGCCTCGAGGACCGCGCGACCGGCGCCGAGGCGCAGCTCCTCTACACGGTCTACAACGATCTGCCGATCATGACGCGCAGCGTCTCCGTCACGAACCGCACGGAGAAGCCGCTTCGCATCCAGCGCCTCGCGAGCCTCTGCCTCGAGCTGCCGACGATGGACTACGACATGATCCACCTCTACGGCAAGTGGGGCAAGGAGCGCACCGAGACGCGCCGTGCGCTGACCCACGGCACGCAGTCGATCGAGAGCCGGAGAGGTTCCTCCTCGCACAACCACAACCCGTTCGTCGCGCTCGCGGCGAAGGACAGTGCGGAGGAGCACGGCGAGGTCTACGGCGCGGCGCTCGTGTACAGCGGCAACTTCAAGATCGAATGCGAGGTGGACGCGTTCAACACCGCGCGCCTGCTCATGGGGATCAATCCGGACGGCTTCTCGTGGCTGCTTGGGCCGAACGAGACGTTTACGGCACCGGAGGCCGTCTTCACGTTCACGGACGGCGGCCTCGGCGAGATGAGCCGCATCTTCCACCGCGCGATCCGAAAGCACCTGCTCTCCGGCCCGTGGAAGGACAGGGAGCGCCCGGTGCTCATCAACAGCTGGGAGGCGGCGTACTTCGACTTTGACGATGACAAACTCGCCGCGTTCGCGAAGGAAGCCAAGTCGCTCGGCATCGAGATGCTCGTCATGGACGACGGCTGGTTCGGCCACCGCGACAGCGACGACTCCTCCCTCGGCGACTGGTATGTCAACGAAAAGAAGCTCAAAGGCGGGCTCGGCTCGCTCATCGAACGCATCCACGCCGAAGGGCTGAAATTCGGCATCTGGTACGAGCCGGAGATGATCTCCCCGGACAGCGATCTCTACCGCGCGCACCCGGACTGGTGCCTCCACGTCCCGGGGCGCGAGAACTCCCCCGCGCGGCAGCAGTATGTGCTCGACATGACGCGCGAAGACGTGCGCGACAACATTTTCGCGCAGATGTGCGACGTCCTCTCGAAGAACGAGATCGACTATGTGAAGTGGGACTTCAACCGCAACCTCACGGAGGTCGGCTCGGCGGCGCTCCCGCCCGAGCGCCAGCAGGAGGTGTTCCACCGCTTCGTCCTCGGGACCTACGACCTGATGGACCGCTTCGTGAAGACGTTCCCGAACATCCTCTTTGAGAACTGCTCGGGCGGCGGCGGGCGCTTCGACCTCGGGATGCTCTACTATTCGCCGCAGATCTGGTGCAGCGACAACACCGACGCGATCGAGCGGCTGACGATCCAGTTCGGCACGTCGCTCTGCTACCCGCTCTCGACGATGGGCGCGCACGTCGCGGCGCGGCCCCGCACGCCGCTTTCGACCCGCGCGGCCGTCGCGATGATGGGGACGTTCGGCTATGAGCTCGACCCGCGCAGACTCACCGACGCGGAAAAGGACGAGGTGCGCGCCGAGATCCGCGCGTACCACGAGACGCACCGGCTCGTCTCCGAGGGCGACCTCTACCGGCTGATCTCCCCGACGCAGGATCCCTTCCGCGCGGCGTGGCAGGTCGTTTCCCCGGACAAGACGGAAACGCTCGTCACCACCGTCGTGATGCGTATGCCGGAGACGATGTACTTCCCGCTGCGCCTTGCCGGGCTCGACCCGGAAAAGCGCTACACCGATCTCGCGACGGGCGAAACCTACTCCGGCGCGCTTTTGATGTACGCCGGGATCAACCTGACGGGCAGGCTCTATCTGGACGGGCAGAGCGCGGTCCTGGATTTCAAAGCGGAATAAAACGGAAAGACGCGAAAAGGGGGCCGCCGGCATTCGGCGGTCCCCTTCGTTTATTTTCTGCCCGGAACGGGCGGGGTTCAGGCAAGGCGATTGATCGCCTCGACCGTGGAATCTTCCTCGAACACGAGGGAATTGACGAGCCCGTCGCCGTTGATCTGCGCGCGGCCCTTCACGGTGAACGGCTCCGCCGAATCGCCGATGAACTCCCCCTCCACCTCGAACGTATAGGTCGCGG
>CANQIG010000071.1 GCA_947623765.1 uncultured Clostridia bacterium
TCCCCTTCGGCTTCCCAAAGCGGCAATACCGCAGGTGTCCGTCACGAAAACTATTGCAACTTGCTATTGCAATTTAGAAAAAAAAAAAAAAATAAAGAGCGTGTTCGGCGTTTTCCCGCTTGACATTTCTTGGTTTTCTGTTTAAAATGAAAGATGGTAAAGAATGCCCTTGTCGGGAGTGCATCGGCATTTGTTCTATGAAGAGAGGGGGATGCGTCAAAGGAAGGCGCCGCCGGTACAACGGAGCGCGGGCCGTGTGTGATGAAATAACAAATAACGTTCGACCCTGGTCCTTCCGGGAAGGTCGGCGCGGTGTAGCTCCGCTTCGGTATTTCCGGGGAAAACAAAGACAATGCAAGCAAAGATCCAAGTTTCGGCACACTCCCAATCCACGATCTCCAAAGGAGAGATCACCATGAAAACTACGGTTATGCGTAGAATCACTACCCTGCTTCTCACCGTCGTGATGCTGCTGAGCGTCGCGGCCCCGGCGGTTTTCGCCGAGGACGCGGTTCCCGGTGCAACAGAGACTACCGGTGGGAATCAGAACGATTACTCGAAGGGCGTCTGGCTCCACGCGGCGCTGGGCAGCTTTTCGGGTACGTACGGGAATGTCGATATCTCCGGCCAGCCCTCCGTTTGGGTGAACTTCGAGAACCCGGAAACGAGAACCCTGCCGACGACGCTGCCGACGATCACGGCGGCGAAGGGCGGTTCTGTTCGCTGGTTCACGAAGTACCCGACCGTGACGGAAGTCGCGGCGGAGGACAACAGCTATTCGTACAGGACCGCCACGGGCAATGGCGAGGAAGTCAAGCCCGGCGGGCGTGTACCGGATGGCGTTACGACCCTGTATTCGACATTCGACTATTCCATTCCGAGTGCGGGCGACAGCGATCTTAGCGGAAAGTTCGTCACCTTCTATCTCGACTGGAACGGCATCAACGGGATGTACGGTCACTGCCTGACCTGCAGGCGTTCCCTCACCGAGGACGGCGTGAAGTTCACGGTCGAATCCGCGGCGGTCGCCAACCTCAACGCGAAGTTCACGACGGAGTTCGAGAACTTCATGAAGAACCTGGAGGGCAAGGGCTCGGCGGAGCAGTGGCGGATGCTGACCGACTACTGGGCAAAGAACCCCGTGAACGGCTACACGTTCAAGGGCTGGTCGGTCACCCCGACCGGGCAGCCGATCGCTGACGATACCCTGATCACGAACGGCATGAGTTTCTACGCCGTTTGGGAAAAGGGAGGCCAGTCGAACGAGACCTTCTCGCGCGTCGATCCCGCGGCGGGCCCGGCGGAATGGATCCGTTTTGAGAACCTGTCCGAGAGCCGTCACGCAAAGGATGGCGCGTCCGCGCAGATCCAGGCGGCTATCGGCCCGACCCGTGCGGTTGCTGAGATCACCTGGACTGTGACCTATAAGGTCGGCGACAAGTCGCTGCAGGAGACCTTTACGGACAACGGTCAGACTTTCACCGTGCCGCACAACGGCATGCACACCGGGGACGGCTTTAGGGCCGTTGCTTCCGGCAAGACCCTGACGATCACCAACCTCGACACGACGGCGCGTTCGTTTGTGATCAGCGCGTCCTGCCAGAGCGAGGGCGGCAGCGTCGTCACCGTTCCCACGGCGGCGAACGTCACCTTCTCTCACAGCTGGAAGCTCAAGAGCGAGCAGAAGCCCACCTGCACCGCTGACGGCAAGAACGTCTACACCTGCGAGGTCTGCAGTGCGACAAGGGAAGAGACTCGTAAAGCGACTGACCACGTCATGAGCTGGGAGATTACGAAGCAGCCTACCTGCGAGGAACCCGGAAGCAAGCACCTTGTTTGCCTCTACTGCGACGAGGAAGGCGAAACGAAGTCTATCCCCGCGCTCGGCCACAAGTATACTTGGGTGCAGCGCGAGGCTCCCACCTGCGAGCACGTCGGCACGAAGGTCCAGGTGTGCAGTGTCTGCGGCGGCGAAGGCGCTTCGCAGTCTATCCCGGCGCTCGGGCATCTGTATAGCTGGGTGACCACGAAGGAAGCCACCTGCGAGCAGGACGGCACCATGGTGCAGATCTGCCAGCGCGCTGGCTGCAATACGCACGGCGCGACACAGTCCATCTCGAAGCTCGGTCACGCATTCGCGTGGCGGACCGTTAAGGAAGCCACCTGCGAAGGTAAGGGCCTCATGGAAGAGTACTGCGTGCGTTCCGGCTGCAGCGCGACCGGCAAGAAGGTCGAGCTCGAAGCGCTCGGACACACCTTCAAGTGGATCGCCACGAAAGAACCCACCACGGAGTCCGAAGGCGTCAAGACGAGCAAGTGCTCCGTCTGCGGCAAAATCGTGAACGAGACCATCCCGAAGCTCCCGAAGCCGGCTGTGACCCCGACTCCGACGCCGACAGCGGCTCCCACTGCGAAGCCGACCGTCTCTTCGGCAGTGCATCACAATGTGTCTTCGACCGTGCAGCACGCTGCGGCCCCGACGGCGAGGCCGACTGCGGCCCCGACCGTGCAGCACGCTGCGGCCCCGACCGTGAGGCAGACCGTCTCTTCGACCGTGCAGCACGCTGCGGCCCCGACCGTGAGGCAGACCGTCTCTTCGACCGTGCAGCACGCTGCGTCTACGACGACTCAGCACGCTGCGGCTCCGACAGCGGCTCCTACCGCCTCTTCGGCGACGCAGCACACCGTGTCTTCGACAGTGCAGCACACTGCGTCTACGACGACTCAGCACGCTGCGGCTCCGACGGCGACGGCGCAGTCCGCGACGAGTGTGACGGGAACGGCTGCAAAGGCGACGCCTTCCTACACGACCTCGACGCAGAGCAGGAACAGCTACACTTCTGTGTGGACTGGAACCACCTATGGCAAGAGCGCACAGTATCTTGCAGCGACGAAGACCGGCGGTGTGACGACCTCGTCTAGCTATGCGGTGAGCGGCTCGAGATTGGGAACGTCGAGCTCCTACTCGTCGTCGCTGGGGAGAAACAGCTACTCTTCTACGCTGACGAGAGGCTCGTACGGCAGAGGTTCGCAGTCGTACGGAACGTCGACCTCGTCTAGGATGACGGGCCTTTCCGGTTACGGGAAGAGCACGGCCAGCTCCACGGGGAGCCTGACAAGTTCGAGGTATTCCTATGGGACGACGGCCTCCAGGACGGCGAGCGTTTCCGGCGCGAACAAGAGCAACTACGGGAAAGTGTTCAGTTTCTCGAGCTACCTGACGCGGTATTAAGCCGACATCGGCGCGCAAATGAGGCGGATTGGCGCGACGTTTAGGGGCGCCTGCAACACCATAGGCGTATCCGAAAAGCGACAGCCTGAACGCTTCGTTTGATCCAAAACAAAAACGGCGGGACCTCCGAGAGATCGGGGGTCCCGCTTTTGTCTGTGTTTTCAGTTTCAGCGAGAAAGCGATCGCCTGCTATGCGGCCGTGTACAGAAAAAGCATTAGCAAGCATCGAGCGAAGCGAGGAAAGCAACTTGTGCGGTTCGCCATTAGGAACATCTCACAAGGTAAAGGGATCGCCCCTTTATGAGCGGCGGGGGTGATGCAAGCGGAAACCTTCCACGCAGCTCTGACGGTCACGCTTCCGCTTTTTCCTCGGGGAAGGGGCGTTCCGGCTCGACCGCCATATAGGCCGGGCGGATGATCTTGCCGTCGTTGATGAGCTCCTCCATCCGGTGCGCGCTCCAGCCCGCGATGCGCGCGCAGGCGAAGATCGGCGTGTAGAGCTCGATCGGCAGATCCAGCATACTGTAAATGAAGCCGGAATAGAAATCGACGTTCGGGGAAACGCCCTTGTAGATGCGGCGCTTTTCCGCGATGACCTGCGGCGCGAGCCGCGCGACGCGCATATAGAGCCCGTATTCGGCCTCGCGGCCCTTTTCCGCCGAGAGACCGGCGGCGAAGCGGTCCATGATCTCGGCTCTCGGGTCGGAGATCGAATACACGGCGTGGCCCATGCCGTAGATGAGCCCGGCCTTGTCGAACGCCTTTTTGTCGAGCAGCTTCTCGAGGTAGCGGCGGATGGCGTCCTCGTCCTCCCAGTCCCGGAGCTTCTGCTTCATGTCGTCAAACATGCGCACGACCTTGATGTTCGCGCCGCCGTGGCGCGGGCCCTTGAGGGAGCCGAGCGCCGCCGCGACCGCGGAATAGGTGTCCGTGCCGGAGGAGGTTACGACGTGCGTCGTGAACGTCGAGTTGTTGCCGCCGCCGTGCTCCGCGTGGAGCATCAGGGCGATGTCGAGGACCTTCGCCTCGAGCGGGGAGAACTTTTTGTCCGAGCGCAGGATGCGCAGGATGTTCTCGGCGGTCGAGAGGTTTTTCTTGGGCTGGTGGATGTAGAGGCTGTGTCCGTCGTGGTAATGGCGGTACGCCTGGTAGCCGTAGACCGACAATAGAGGGAAAATGGCGATGAGCTGGATGCACTGGCGCAGCACGTTCGCGGTGGAGATGTCGTCCGGCGCGTCGTCGTAGGAGTACATCGTGAGGACGCTGCGCGCCAGCGTGTTCATCATGTCGCCGCTCGGCGCTTTCATGATGATGTCGCGGACGAAGTTCGTCGGCAGCGTCCGGTAGAACGCGAGCTGCGAGACGAAGTTCCGCATGGCCTCCCCGTCGGGGAGTTCGCCGAAGAGCAGCAGGTACGCGACGCGCTCGAAGCCGAAGCAGTGCTCCTTCGCCGTCTCGCGGACGAGGTCCTCGATGTCGTACCCCCGGTAGAACAGCTTGCCCCGGATCGGGACGCGCTTGCCGTCGGACTCGTCCATGGAGCGGATCTCCGAGATGCGCGTGAGCCCCGTGAGCACGCCCTTGCCGTTGAGGTCGCGCAGGCCGCGCTTCACGTCGTACTGCGTGTAGAGCGCGGGATCGATGGTGTCGTTCTGTTCGGTGAGCGCCGCGAGCTCTTTGAGCTTCGGCGTGATGCGTGAATACTTGGACCGTGCCATAGGATCTCCTTTCCCGCCCGCAGGTCCCGAGAGGAAGCGGGCAAACGAACTTTTTCCGCGCCGGCGGGGATCCGTGCGGATCCCCGGCGCACTTTTTCGGCTCTTGTGAAGATAAACGGCCGTTTTTCAAAAAGTATTGAACCCATTATATCATAAAGCGCTTGTTGATTCGTGTCGAAAGTGTAAATTGTTTCCATCCGGGTGGAAAAAGGGCCGCATATTTCGGGGCGGCGCGCCGTATAGATGAGGGACAAAGCATCCGAGGGGGAGAGGCGATGAAAAGCAGGACGCTGCGGCTGCCCCGTCCGCATCTTTCCGGGGCGCTCTGCGCGGCCGCTGCGGCGGGCTGCCTCTGGCTCGCGGTCGCGGGGACGGCGGACACGCCGCAGGACCTTCCCGCCGCCGTGCTGACGGCGCCGTTTTCCGCTTCGGCCTCGCCGGAAGCGTCTCCCGAAGCACCCACGGAGGACGACGGGGTCCTCCCGCCGTGGCATGAGCCCGAGCCGCTCGCCACGCCGGACCCGGACCGGGAGACCGCGCCGGTCGCCGAGACGTTCCTCTCCGGCGGGGAGGAGGTCGACGGGTTCCATGTGAAGGACACGTCCGGCTCGGGCGTCGACCTCTTGGAGGAGCTGACGGTCGACCCGGACGTCCATGTGCGCCGCGACGGCACGCCGGTCGTCCTGTTCTACTCCACGCATACGTGCGAGTCGTTTTTGCGGCAGGACGCGGGGTGGTATTACACGGACGAGAGCTTCCGGGATCTCGACCCGGAGAAGAGCATCGTCTCCGTCGCGGCGGAAGCGGCGGCGGTGATCGAGGCCGGGGGGTTCGGCGTGATCCACGACCGGACGGTCCACGACTCTCCCGCGTTTTCCGGGAGCTATCAGCGTTCGTGGGAGACGATCCAAAAGAACCTCGAGCTCTACCCGACGATCCAGATCACCGTGGACCTGCACCGGGACGCGTTCGGGGAGGAGGACGACGGCACGCGCTATAAGCCCGTCGCGGAGATCGACGGGCGGCAGGCCGCGCAGATCATGATCCTTGCCGGGTGCGACCTCGAGGAGGACCCGCTGTTTCCGGACTGGCGGGAGAACCTGCACCTCGCGCTGCGGCTCCAGCAGAAGGGGGAGGCGCTGTTCCCCGGGCTGTGCCGGCCCTTGAACTTCACGCAGCGCAACTACAATCTGCACGCGACGCACGGCTCGCTGCTCATCGAGATCGGCACCGAGGTGAACACGCTCGATGAGGCGAAATATTCCGGACGGCTCCTCGGCGAGACGATCCTCGCGGTGCTCGAGGACCTTGCGGAATAGAATAAAAAAAGAAAAAACCGCGCATACTCCCGCTGAGGTGATCGTATGCGCGGCCTGTTTTCTTCCCGCACGTTTCGGATCTCGTTTTTCCTGACCGTCCTAGTCCTGCTGCTTTTGATCGGCATTTTCACCGTGGACAGCGAGGGCAGGCGGCTCACCTTCAACGACGGCTCGCCGCCGTTTGAAGTCCTCTACGGCCTGAACGGCACCGCGTCGCTGCGCGTCAACGCGTTCTCGTGGGGCAGGGAGTTCGACTTTACCTTCCCCGTGCGCGTCTGGCACTTCATCGCGGATTTTCTCTGCATCCCGCACGGCGGCGCGTGAGGGCCCGTCCTCCGTTTTCCGTCAGTCCGTCTCGAGCGTCCAGTCGCTCTCGGCGCTGGTGAAAACGGAGATGAACATATAATGGATCTCATCGGTCGTCCCGGAGAGAACCCAGCGGCCGTTTTCCTCCGTGACCGTCACGACCCCGCTCGAGTTCGCGTCCGGGTTCCAGTCGTAGCTGCGCTCGAGCTCGACCTCGAAATAGTCGCCGGTCCAGGACGCGTGGACTTCCAATGTGCAGTCCGGCACCCCGCCGAGGCCGGTGCTCTTATCGACGCAGAGCCGCCCGTCCTCGTCGTGTGCGTGGATCTCCTCGAGCAGGCGCGTCGCCGTCGACGCGGTGAACAGCCGGTTCGTCATCTCGAAAAGCTCGTCGTAGGACTTGCAGAAGGATGCGTCGACCGGGTAGGCGATCGGCCTGCGGTCTTCATCCATCGGCGGGTATTCCATGTCGTCGGCATACGCCATGTCAATGAC
This sequence comes from uncultured Clostridia bacterium, assembly GCA_947623765.1. GTDB lineage: Bacteria > Bacillota > Clostridia > Oscillospirales > Acutalibacteraceae > Hominenteromicrobium. The sequence goes on from CANQIG010000071.1 coordinate 7,071, forward strand.
AGGGGTGCGGTTGAAGAACCAGCGCTCGTAGAAGTCCGTCGCCTCCAAAAGCAGCGTGCGCAGGTCGGCGGCGGTGAGGCGCGTTTCGGCGGGCGCGGGTGTTGGCGCTTCGGTCGGCTCCGCCGTGGGTGCGGCCGTCGGGGCGATTGTGGGCGCGGCGGTCGGTTCGGGCTCGGCGGTTTTCTCCTGCGCGGAGGGGACCGCCGTCGCGTTCGGTTCCGTGTTTTCGGAAGCGCCGCCGAAAGGCGAGAAGCGCACGCAAGCGGAAAGGAGCAGGGTGCAAATCAGAATGAGCGCGGCAAAGGCGGCAAACATTTTTTTCATAAGTACCTCCAAAAGCGCATTTTCCTCGGAGCGGGGTCAGGCCGGGACTTCCGCTCCCGGAAGGATTCGCGTTCTTTCATGGGATTAGTATAATCCATCCGGGCGGGCGTTGGCAAGCCCCAATTCGGAGAAAGATCCGCGAAATTTCCCCAAAAGGGCGGTTTGTTCTCGATTTTTTAACAAATATGCGGTATGATATTTCCGTCCGCGCGGGAAAGCGCGAAGGACAGAATAGAAATACAGGAAAGAAGTTAGAAAAAGTATGGCGAAAAAGCAGTTCAAGGCCGAGTCCAAGCGGCTGCTCGACCTGATGATCCACTCCATTTATACGCATAAGGAGATCTTTCTCCGCGAGCTGATCTCCAACGCCTCGGACGCGATGGACAAGCTCTATTACCGCTCCCTGCAGGAGGGCGGCACGGGGCTTTCCCGCGACGATTTCGAAATCTTCCTCGCCGCCGACAAGGAGAACCGCGTCCTCACGGTCCGGGACAACGGCATCGGCATGACGGAAAAGGAGCTCGAGGAGAACCTCGGCGTCATCGCGAAGAGCGGATCGCTCCAGTTCAAGAAGGAGAACGAGACCGGCGAGGACGTGGACATCATCGGGCAGTTCGGCGTCGGGTTCTACTCCGCGTTCATGGTCGCGGATCATGTGCGCGTGGAGTCGAAACCGTACGGCAGCGAGGAGGCGTTCTGCTGGGAATCCTCCGGCGTGGACGGCTACACCGTCTCCCCGTGCGAGAAGGAGAGCCGCGGCACGGTCATCACGCTGCACATCAAGGAGGACACCGAGGAGGAGCAGTACGGGGAATTTCTCGATCCGTACCGCATCCGCGCGCTCGTGAAGAAGTATTCCGATTACATTCGCTATCCGATCAAAATGGAGGTCGAGAAGACCCGCCCCGTCGAGGGGAAGGAGAACGAGCACGAGCAC
>CANQIG010000072.1 GCA_947623765.1 uncultured Clostridia bacterium
TTTCGTACGCCTAACAAGAAGCTTTCTTCACTGTGTTCTTTTACATGGTGAATTTATTAATGTCGTCTACTATAGAATAACCGCTTTCCTTGTGGTTATTATAGCACGGATATATTGGGAAGTAAAGCGTTCCCGAATGCATTTTGAAAATATTTTCGGCTGTTTTTCACAGGACTTTTCTTGAAAAAGCGCTGCGTTTGTGGTATAGTGGTAAAAACAGGTTCCGGGCGCGCCGGTTTCGGCGGGGGCGCGGACCGCTTCAAGGAGGAATCCCTCATGTGGAACAGCTTTCAGACAGACGCGTATGAGGGCATGATCGCCGAGACCGTCGGCATCACCGGCCACGGCGGCAAGCCCATCCACGCGTACTATTCCAGGCCGATCGGCGACGGCCCGTTCCCCGGCATTCTGCTCATCCACCATATGCCCGGGTGGGACGAGTTCACGCGCGAGATGTGCCGGCGCTTCACGGCGCACGGGTACAGCGTGATCTCCCCGAACCTCTATGAGGACTTCGGCCACGGCGCGCCCGCCGAGATCGCGGGCCGCGCGCGGGAGCAGGGCGGCATGGTCGACCAGAACGTCATGGACGACTGCGACGGCGCGCTGCGCTTCCTTCGGAACCAGACGAACGCGAGCGGCAAGGTCGGCGTCATCGGGATGTGCTCGGGAGGACGGCACACGTTCCTCGCGGCGTGCACGCTCCCCGACATCGACGCCGCGGTGGACTGCTGGGGCGGCGGCGTGGTCTGCCCGCCGGAGCAGCTCACCCCTCAGCGGCCGGTCCAGCCGCTCGACTACGCCGAAAAGCTCGACTGCCCGCTGCTCGGCATCTTCGGCAACGACGACCGCAGCCCGACGCCGGCGGACGTCGACGTGCTCGAGGCGCGTTTGAAGGCGCTCGGCAAGGACTATGAATTCCACCGCTACGACGGCGCGGGACACGGCTTCTGGTACTATCACACGCCGATGTACCGGCAGGAACAGGCGATGGACTCGCAGGAGAAGGTCTTCGCGTTCTTTGAAAAGCACCTGAAATGAGCGGCGAAAAGCAGCCCTTCGTCGTGATGGCGAAGCCCGTCGGCTCGCGGTGCAATATGCGCTGCACCTACTGCTACTATCTCGACAAGGGGAAATACTCCGCACACGAAAAGCAGAGCCGGATGAGCTACGCGCTGCTCGAGCGTCTCATCCGGCAGACGGTCGAGGCGAGCCCCGGGCCGGTCGTGTCGTTCGTCTGGCACGGCGGCGAGCCGACGCTCGCCGGGCTGGAATTTTACGAGCGGGCCGTGGAGCTCCAGAAAAAGTACCTGCCGAAGGGCTGGCAGGCGTGGAACAACCTGCAGACGAACGGTCTGCTCCTCAACAAGAAATGGTGCGCGTTCCTGAAAGAAAACCGCTTCGACGTCGGGGTCAGCATCGACGGGAGCGAGGCCGTCCACAACGCGAACCGGCGGGACCTCGGCGGGACGGGGACATGGAGCAGGGCCCGGCAGGCGGTCCGGACGCTGCGCGCCGCCGGGATCGAGCCGGATCTGCTCTGCACCGTGAACAGCGCCACGGTCCGGGACCCGGAGGGCGTCTACCGCACGCTCGAATCGCTCGAATGCGGCTGGGTGCAGTTCATCCCGATCGTCGTGCGGCTGCCCGGCGGCGGGTTCTCCGAGGAGTCCGTCGCGCCGGAAGCCTACGGGCGGTTCCTCTGCGCCATGTTCGACCTCTGGGTCAAAAACGGCCTCGGGAAGATGGACGTGCAGCTCTTCGCGGAGACGGCGCGCATCCTCGCGGGCGGGAGCCCGTCCGTCTGCTGGATGGCGGAGGAATGCGGCCGCGCGCCGGTCGTGGAGGAGGACGGCAGCGTCTACGCCTGCGACCACTTCGTCGACCCGGAACACCGGCTCGGCACGCTCGGGAGCGCGAAGCTCGGCGCGCTCCTCGACAGCCCCGCGCAGACCGCCTTCGGGCGCACGAAGCGGGAGGGTCTCACGGCAGAATGCCGATCATGCCCGTGGTACCGGTTCTGCGGCGGCGGGTGCCTCAAGGACCGCTTCGGCGTCTCGAAGGACGGCGAACCGGGGCAATATTACCTCTGCGCCGGGCTGCGCGCGCTCTTTGCGCACGCCGTTCCGGTACTCGAGAGCGTCATGGAACAGAGCCGCGCGGGCCGCTCGCCCGAGGAAATCATGAAAACGCTTTGAACGGGGAGCCGAAGGAAAGCTTCGGCTCCTTTCGTTTTGTCGATTTTGTCGCGGACGGGGTTTGGGGCTATTGAGGAAAAGGCTGGGCGGGGCGCGGAATGAGCGAAGCGGTGATGAACTTTTGGTTCGTTTTTGAGGGCACGGCACGGGCTGAACAGATGGGCCTGCGCGAGGCCACGGTTTACGGGCGGTTTGGGGCGCTGTGCTTGCGTTTTCTGCACATTTATTTTTGAAAAAATCATTTTACATTCGCGCCATACTATGGTATACTGTATGTGTCTTTTTCCGATTGCAACAGACGGGATCCGGCCCGCTTTTTTCGCGCGCCGCCCGCTTGCGGGAGGCGCCCCGCGCGGGAAGGCCGCGCGGGGCCTATCTCCTGCCTTTTGTCGGCGTCCGCGGCAGGGCAGCCGCCGGTTCTGCGGCTGCGCATGAAAAAGCGTTCACGGCGGGTATCAAGCGGAGCGGGAAAGGAAGCTTGCGCGGTTCGCCAGTATGAAAAGTCACAAGGGAAAGAAATCGCCCATGGTTGGGCGGGCGAAGCAAGTATAAAACTTGCGATATGTCTTTGGGCGTGCCGGTAACGGGTCAATTCAGGGATTACACGAAACCGGCGGCTGTGCCGATGATTCGGATCGATATGCTGGGAATGGGGGAGAAACATGAAACATAAGGCGACACGGGGACTCGTCATCAGCCTCGCGCTGATCTCCGCGCTGTGCGTGGCGGTGTTCTCCTACCTTGGCGTCGCGATGAACCGCCAGGGGGCGCAGGCCATCGGCGAGATCGGCTCCGTCTATATGGCGGGGATGAGCGAACAGGCGGCCGCCCACTTCGGCACGGCGATCCAGCTGAGGCTTTCCCAGGTCGGCGCGCTGGTGGATTCCTGCCCGCCGGAGAGCGTGAACGGCCGCACCACGATGCAGGTCACGCTGAGCTACAACGCCCGGGCGCGCGGCTTCGACCACCTCGCCCTCTACGCGCCGGACGGTTCCTTTGAGATGCTTTACGGCAGCGCCATCCAGGCGGAGGACTCGGACGTGTTCCTCCGGTCCCTGAAGGACGGCGAGGAAAAAATGGCGCTCGGCCGCGACGAGATCGGCGAGACGATGCTGCTCATGGGCATCCCCGCCGCGTACCCCATGGCGAACGGCGGGATGAGCACCGCGCTCGTCGCCGCGCTGCCGATCAGCTACATCAGCGACACCCTTTCGCTCGATTCCGACGACGCGATGATCTACTATTTCATCATCGACCGGGAGGGGAACTTTATCCTCCGCGACAGCGACATCACGGACGCGAGCTATTTCCAGCGCGTCCGCGACCGCTATGACAGCGTGGAGGGCATGACGGGCGAACAGTACATCGTCGAGCTGCAGGAGTCGATGGCGGCGGGACGGGACTACACCAGCGAATTCAGCATCGAGGGCGAGCGCCGCCACCTGTACAGCACGAAGCTGCCGTACTCCGAATGGTACCTGATGCTCTTCATGCCCTACGGGCAGCTCGACCGGCTCGTGAACAGCCTGAGCCGCTCCTGGGGACTTTCCTCCATGCTCTGCTGCGTGCTGATCCTCCTCGGCCTGCTCGCGGTCTTCACCTGGTACATCCTCCTGACGCGGAGGCAGATCCGCGAGCTCGACGAGGCGCGGAAAGCCGCCGAGCACGCGAACCGCGCGAAGAGCGAATTTCTCTCCAACATGAGCCACGACATCCGCACGCCGATGAACGGCATCGTCGGCATGACGGCCATCGCGAGCGCCAATCTGGACAACATGACGCAGGTCCAGAACTGCCTGAAAAAGATCGCGCTTTCCAGCCGCCACCTGCTCGGCCTCATCAATGACATTCTGGATATGTCCAAGATCGAGAGCGGCAAGCTGACCCTCCACATGGAGCAGATGTCCCTGCAGGAGACGATGCAGGGGATCGTCAACATCGTCCAGCCGCAGGTGAACGCCAAGCAGCAGCGCTTTGACGTCTATGTCTACGACATTCCCACGGAGCACGTCTACTGCGACAGCATCCGCCTGAACCAGATCCTCCTGAACCTGCTCGGCAACGCCATCAAGTTTACGCCGGAGGGCGGCTCGATCTGCGCGGTGCTCTACGAGGAGAATTCCCCGGTGAGCGCGGAGCACGTGCGGGTCCACCTGCGCGTGCGGGACAACGGCATCGGGATGTCGGAGGAATTCCAGAAGCATATTTTCGAGTCCTTCTCCCGGGAGGACAGCACGCGCGTCCAGAAGACGGAGGGCGCGGGGCTCGGCATGGCGATCACGAAATACATCGTGGACGCCATGCAGGGCACGATCGAGGTGGTAAGCGAGCTCGGCGTCGGCACGGAGTTCCATGTGACGCTCGACCTCGAAAAGGCGCTGGTCCAGGAGGCGGAGATGACGCTCTCCTGCGGGGACCTGCTGCTCATCGACGACGACGAGATGCTTTGCGAGAGCGCCGCAGGGACGCTGCGCTCCATCGGGTGCCGTGCGGACTGGGTCCTGAGCGGCGAGGCCGCGCTCGAGCAGGCGGTCACGTATCGGGAACAGAGCGGGAGCGACTACCCCATCATTCTCGTGGACTGGCGGCTGCCCGGCGCGGACGGCATCGAGACCGCGCGGCGGCTGCGGGATCTCCTCGGCGACGGGCCGGTCATCCTGCTGACGACCTCCGCGGACTGGAGCGAGATCGAGGAGAAAGCAAAAGCCGCCGGGATCAACGGGACGATCCCGAAGCCGCTGTTCCGCTCCACGCTCTACTACGGGCTGCGGCAGTTCTGCTGCGGGCAGGAGGAGGAAGCGCGCCCCGAAACGCGCAGCAGCGCGGACCTCGCCGGGCGGAGGGTCCTCCTCGCGGAGGACAACGACCTCAACTGGGAGATCGCGGAGGAGCTGCTCGCGGAGCTCGGGCTCACTTTGGAGCGCGCAGAAAACGGCAAGCTCTGCGTCGACCGGTTCGTCGCGAGCCCGCCCGGCTATTACGACGCGATCCTGATGGACATCCGTATGCCCGTCATGAACGGATATGAGGCCACGACGGCGCTGCGCGCGCTGAACCGGCCGGACGCGAAGACGATCCCGATCATCGCGATGAGCGCGGACGCATTCTCCGAGGACGTGCAGCGCTGCCTCGATTGCGGCATGAACGGCCACACGGCAAAGCCGATCGACGTGGACGAAGTGGCCGCGCTCCTGAGATCCCATCTGACGGGGGAATGATCGGGAGAGTTTTCAAAAGACGGAGGGCATGAAAATGAAAAAGATCCTTGTGCTGGTCCTCGCGCTCGTCCTGCTGCTCGGCGCGTGCGGGCAGGCGGCGGAGGAAAGCGGGAGCGCGCCGGAGAGCGCGGCGGAAGCGGGCACGCCGGAGGAGATCGAGCTGAGCTTCTGGACGTACCCCGTCGGCGGGTGGGGCAGCGGGAGCACGCTGGCCTCCATGGTCTCCCCGTTCCTGCGGGACCATCCCGAGATCCATCTCTCCATCCGGACCCTGACCTACGAGACGGGCGACAGCGACATGGAAGAAGCGCTGGCTGCGGGCAGCGCGCCGGACATCGTCTTTGAGGGGCCGGAGCGCCTGACCGCGAACTGGGGGGTCCGCGGGCTTATGGCCGATCTGAGCGATCTCTGGGAAAGCGAGACGGCGGGAGACATTTACGATTCGGTGAGGGCTGCCTGCCAAGGCAGCGACGGCACGCGGTACATCTACCCCATCTGCATGACGACCCACTGCATGGCGGTCAACCGGGACCTTTTCGAGGCCGCCGGCGCGTGGCAGTATATCGACGAAGAAACGCATACCTGGTCGACCGACGGGTTCATCGCGGCGGTGCAGGCGCTCCATGACTACGGCGTGGAGCGGATCGGCGAGGTGTACTGCGGCGGGCAGGGCGGCGACCAGGGGACGCGGGCGCTCGTGACGAACCTGTATAGCGGCTCGTTCACGGACGCGGACCACACCTGCTACACGTTCAACTGCCCGGAGAACATCCGCGCGCTCGAGCTGCTGCGGGACCTGGACGGCATCACCTTTGAGAAGGACCTCGTCGGCTCGGACAACATCGCCCACTTCTGCGACGGGGACCTCGCGATGTGCTTCTGCTGGAACGTCGGCAACGAGGTCACGCAGACCATCAACAACCCGAACCGGGATTTTGACATTTTCCCGCTCGCGTTCCCGACAAACGACGGCGAATGCAGCCTGCAGGGCGGCATCTGGGGCTTTGGAATCTTTGACAGCGGGGACGCGAAGCGGATCGGCGCCGCGAAGGAATTCATCCGCTATTTGACCGAAAGCACCGACCGCTACGCGCAGACGGTCCTCTCCTCTACGTTCTGGCCGGTGCGCGACGTTCCGAACATTTACGAGAACGACGATCTGATGTCGGAGTACTTCATGCTCCGGGGATTCCTCGGCGATTATTATCAGGTCACGCCGGGCTGGGCCGAGGCCCGCACCGCATGGTGGACCATGCTGCAGGAGATCGGCGGCGGCGCGGACGTCGCAGAGGCGGCCGCGGCGTTTGAAGACGCCGCGAACGGCGCCGCCGGAAACCGGTGACGTGCAAAAAACAGCGAAAACCCGCGCCTTTCCGAAAAGGGCGGGTTTTTGACGTTTTGCGGCAAGAAACGGGTCGGGACCGCCGGATGCGCATTGGAGGGGCGGGGCGGGCGGCGCGCGCTGCGCGAGGCTTGCAGACGTACAGGCGCGCGGTCATCGACGCGCTGCAGAAGGCGGGCGCGGAGGTCTTTCGGACAAGGGAAGGGCCGGTCCTCGTGGAGAGCTCCGGGTGGGGCGTGGCCGCGCGGTATGGATGAGGGCTATACGGGAAAGGCATACCGTTCCATGCCAAAGAAGTTCTTGCGCCGGGAGGGAATTTCCGGTATAATATGGTCAAATCAAATCGCGCTGTCGGCGTCGCCGACGGCACAGGGAAGGATGATCCGATTGAAAAAGCTGGGATTCGGCCTGATGCGGCTCCCCACGAGCGACAAGAACAACGCAGCCGACGTCGACCTCGAAGAGCTCAAGAGGATGGTGGACCTCTTCCTCGAAAAGGGCTTCACCTATTTTGATACCGCGTGGATGTACAACGCGTTCGCGAGCGAGGGCGCTGCGAAGGCCGCGCTCGTCGACCGCTATCCGCGCGACCGCTTCACGCTCGCGACGAAGCTCCATGCCGGGTTCTTCAACTCGCTGGAGGACCGCGACAAGGTGTTCAACGCCCAGCTGGAGAAGACCGGCGCGGGGTACTTCGACTACTACCTGCTCCACGGCATCGAGGCGGGAATGCTCGAGAAGTACGAGAAATTCGACTGCTTTACCTGGCTGCTCGAAAAGAAGGCGCAGGGCCTTGTGAAACACGCGGGCTTCTCCTTCCACGATACGCCGGAGCTCCTCGACGAGATCCTGACGAAGCACCCGGAGATGGAATTCGTCCAGCTGCAGATCAACTATCTCGACTGGGAGAGCGAGTGGATCCAGTCGCGGGGCTGCTACGAGGTGGCGACGAAGCACGGCAAGCCCGTGATCGTCATGGAGCCGGTCAAGGGCGGCTCGCTCGCGAAGGTCCCGGCCGACGTGGAAAAGCTGTTCGCCGCGCACGACCCGAAGATGTCCGTGCCGAGCTGGGCGATCCGCTTTGCGGCGAGCCTGCCGAACGTGATGGTGGTCCTCTCCGGGATGTCGAACCTCGCGCAGATGGAGGACAACCTCTCCTACATGCGCTCCTTCCGGCCGCTGGACGATGCGGAGCGCGCCGCCGTGCACGCGGCCCGGGAGGCGCTCAACGGCGTGAAGTCGATCCCCTGCACCGGCTGCCACTACTGCACCGAGGGCTGTCCCCAGAAGATCCCGATCCCGGAGATCTTCGCGGCGCGCAACGAGCAGCTGGTGTGGGGCCTGCTGGAGCGGGGCGCGGGCGACTACGCCTCCGTCACCGCGGGCGCGGGCCGGGCGAGCGACTGCGTGGCCTGCGGCCAGTGCGAGGGCGTGTGCCCCCAGAAGCTCGGCGTGATTGAGTACCTCAAGGACTGTGTGAAGGCGTTTGAGTAAATAAGAAGCCGCCCCGGACGGGGCGGCGCGGAAAATCAGGGTTGGCCGGCCGGGAGGCCGGTGGAACCCT
>CANQIG010000073.1 GCA_947623765.1 uncultured Clostridia bacterium
GTTCCGTGGTCCTTCGTTTCGGTGAAGGGGGAATGCGCTTCGCTCGCCCGGCGGGCGGCGATCTCTGCTCTGCTGTCCATATTTTTCTCCTGAAAAGACGAATTTACAATATTTTAGCAGATCTTGCAATACACGTCAAGCGCACGGTGTTAGAATGAACGTAAAAGAACGCGGCGAGCGGCCGCAAAGCAGGAGGCTGGATATGAAACATCGCATTGCGATCGACAAGACCGTGCCGAATACCGGCGCGCTGGATTTTTCCGATCTGCTGGACGCCCCGGCGGGGACGCACGGATTCGTGCAGAGCAGGGACGGGCATCTTTTCTTTGAGGACGGGAAACGCGCCCGGTTCCTCGGGTTCAACCTTGCAGCGCGGTCGAACACACCGGACCACGCGACCGCGGAGAAGATCGCGGCGCGGCTCGCGAGCCTCGGCGTGAACGTCGTGCGGCTGCACGCGGCGGACGCGCCGATCGGCGACGAGCCGGGGAGCTGGTCGAGCTGCCGCGAGGCGCCGCTCCTCGACTATGAGAGCGGCACGACGCGGCGCTTCCACCCGGTGGGGCTCGACCGCTTTGACTACTTCGCCGCGCAGCTCAAATCGCGCGGCATCTATCTGCACATCGACCTGCTCGTCGCGCGGGCGTTCCTGCCGGGCGACGGCGTCGACGCGCCGATGGCGAGCTGCACGAAGCGCTACGCGATGTACAATGAAAAGCTCATCGCGCTGCAGAAGGAATACGCCAAGGCGCTCCTGACGCACGTGAACCCCTACACCGGGCTGGCGCTGATCGACGACCCCGCCGTGATGACGGTGCAGATCAACAACGAGGAGAGCGCGATCAAGGGGACCGACCCGGAGAACCACCCGTTCTATGAAAACGAAGTGCGGCAGAAGTTCAACCGGTTCCTCCTCGAGAAATACGGCGGCCGCGAGGCGCTGGAAAAGGCGTGGACCTGTGGGACCGCGTGCGCGCTCGGCGCGGACGAGGACCCGGCGCAGGGCACGGTGCGCGGGATCGACGGCAGCTTCTACCAGCCGGTCTCGGAGCCCTCGGGCGACTGGGGCGACACGCCGCGCTACGCCGATTTTATGGAATTCGGCATCCGGCAGAACCGCACGTTTTATCAAGAGATGAAGGCGTACCTGCAGGGCCTCGGCGTCAAGGTGCCGATCGTCGCGAGCAATCTCGTGGCGGGCGCGGCGGACGTCTACGGCCACACCGACGGCGATCTGATGGAGAACAACAGCTATTTCAACCACCCGCTGCTCCCGTTGACCGAGGCCGACACCTACCTCGTCGCGGGCCCCATGGAATACGTCTCGACGAATCCTCTGACGGTGCAGCGCGGCGCGGGCGCGATGGGGACGACGCTCGTCAGCTTCGGTGCGATCGCGACCGTCGCCGGGAAACCCTTCGCGCTGAGCGAATGGAACGAGTACGGCGAGCACCCGTTCCACTCGACCGCCTTCCTGCACACCGTCGCCTACGCCTGCCTTAACGACTGGGACGCGCTGATCCTCTACAACCACCACACATCGGAAAACTCGGACGATCAGCCCGCCGACGAGATCCGGAACATCTTCGACGTGTACAACGACCCGGCGGTCATCTGCCAGTGGGGGCACCTCGCCGCAGTGTTCCTGAAAGGGCTGATCTCCCCGGCGAAGCGCCGCGTCGACGTGGTGTACACGCAGGAAGACCTTTTGACCTTGCCGAACTTCCACGCCATGCCGATGTGTTTCTTCCCGTACATCACCGGGATGCGGAACGTGTTTCTCGAGCAGGGCGAGACGTACGGCGGCGGCGCGGACGTCGCGGTGAACGCGGGATTCCTGAACGGCGCGGATCTCTTCAAGGCGAAGCACGGCGTGTATTACGCGTGGTCGGAATATCGCGACGCGTTCCGCCGGTACCCGGAGAAAAACCGCCTCGCCCGTGCGAAGCAGCACCCGAACGCCCTCGTTCTCGACGACATCTGCGCGCTCGCGGGCAGCGGCGACTACTGCGCGTTCGCCGAGACGGTGGATCGGGCGATGAAGTGCTGGGGCGTGCTCGACGCGGGGACGGGCTATGTGGACGGGAAGCTCATCAGCGACACCGGCGAGATCGTTTTCGACCCGGAGCACGCGCGGTTCTCGGTGCGCGCGCCGCGGTTCGGGTATTTCAGCGGCGCGCCGGAGGAAGAGACGGCGCTCTCGGAGAACGTCACCGTCGAGGCGAAAAACGGCCGCATCACACTCGCGCTGCTCCCGCGGGGAGACGGCGAAGCGCTGCTCACGGCGCTCGGCACGACCGGCATGGATGAGACGACATTCGACCCGGGCCCGGCGATGATGGGCGTGCCGTTCACGGCAGTGCATATGCGCGGCAAACTCTTCGCGGAGACGCTCGAGGGCGCGGTGCGCGTCCGGGCGAAGTCGGCGTCGCTCGTCGCGCTCGACGTGTACGGGAACGAGATCGCGCGGATCCCCGGCGAACGGCGCGGGGACGAGACCGTGTTCCCGCTCGACGGGAGCGTCCCGGCGGTACACTTCCTGCTCCGCACCGAGGCTTGAGCGACTGCGCTTTCATGCGCGTTTTGCATTTCGATTTATCCGAAACAGGTATTTTACTTTTTCCATACATTCTGGTATAATCAAGGTATCAAATTGTGCGCTGCGGGCTGTTGCGGGAGATCGCGCCGTGTGGATGTGCGGCGGACCCCTGCCCGCCCGCAGGGCAGAGCGTCGGAGGAGAAAATGCAATGACGGAAGACAAAGAGATCAAAATGGGGCTCACCGAGGAGGACGTGCAGCGCCGGGACGAGGGCCCGGGGCTCGCGGGACTTTTCGCGGCGATGGGCGACAGCGAGGCCGACGGCGAGGCGCTCGCCGCGAGCGAGGACGGAAAGAAGATCGCCGAGCGCATGGCGGTCATGGCGATGCCGGAGGGCTCCGAAGAGGGCAGGGCGTTCTGGGCCAGCTGTGAAAAGGGCCTCCGAAAGGAGGTCCACGGGGAAGGGCTCGGCAAATGGGCGAGCTACGTGCCGCTCGCGGCGGAGCGCGAGCCTGAGCGGAAGTTCCCGCTGATCTTCTGCCTGCACGGCGCGCACAACCCGATCCAGCTCACCGAGAGCTACGGCGTGATGCAGGTCGCGGCGCGGGAGGAATGCATCGTCATCGCGCCGGAAAACGAGAACTGGGCGAACATCGAATCGCTGCTCGACGACGCAAAGAAGAATTTCCCGGTCGACGAGCGGCGCGTGTATTCCATCGGGTACAGCTTCGGCGGGTTCATGTCGAGCCGGAACGTGCTCGCGCACCCGGAGCTTTTCGCCGGGGTCGGCATGGGCGGGATGCTCTTTGCGGGCAAAGTCCCGGCGCACGACCTCGACGGGCAGTGGTACGAAGCGTACGAGCTGACCGAAGAGATGCTGCAAAAGGCGGAGTCGCTCGGCGTACCGGCGGCGCTCTTTATGGGAGAAAACGAGATGCTGCGTCTGCTGCCGCTCTGGAAGGAGCCGGAGGCCGACATCCGCGGCGGCGTGATCCCGCTCTCCTCTGTGGAGAAGCAGGTGGCGTTCAACCGCTTCCGCCGCGCGGGCCAGTGCGGGCCGACGACGTTCCTCCAGCCGGGAGACGGCGGGGAGGAGACCGAGGTACACATCGGCGCGCGGTTCGAGCGCAGCGAGGTGCGGACGTACAACGGGCGGAAATACTTCATCGGGGACAGCGTGAAACCGGACGGCGAATGCCTCTTCCGGGCGATCGCGTGCGAGAAGATGGTCCACTGGCCGACGGCGATGTTCGCGGAACTCGTCTGGGAACACATCTCGAAATTCGCGCGGGACACCGAGACCGGGGCGCTCATCCGCTTGCAGTGAGCGCGTTTTCGGGGCAGACGGCAGTCCCTTCGCCAAAATAAAAACGGAGCGCGGCCTTCCGGGAAACCGGGGACCGCGCTCCTTGCTGTTTTTGTTTTGGAAAAAGGGGAGCGGAAGCTCCCCGCGCCGCCGGGAAATGTTTACGGCTCGGGCGGCGCGCCGGTCTTCCGGCGCAGCGCGTACCCTCCGGCGACGAGCGCCGGGATGCAGCTGACGGCGAGCAGCAGCAGGAACACGCCGTTCCAGCCGAGCGCGTCCGCGACAGCGCCGAGGCCGTAGGAGCTGAACGTGCTGCCCACATAGCAAAACCCGTTGAGCAGACCGGCGAGGAAGCCCGAATCGGCCTTCTCCCGCAGATAGAGCGGGGCCATGCTCGTGATGACGTTGTTCACGGCGTGCATGGAGAGGGAGACCGCGCCAAAGAGCAGAAGGACCATCCACCAGAGATCGGACTGCACAAAGAGGACCACCGCCCCGATGCAGACGACGGTGAGCAGATACCAGAGGCCGGAGAGCGAGATCAGGGACGGGATGCGCCGCTCCAACGCCGCGTTGCACGCCGCGCCGAACATCCCGAGGATCGGCAGGACGAGCGTGAGGACGATGGACATTCCCTCCGGGAGACTGTATTTTTCCTTCAAGATGGAGGGGACCCAGGTCGTGAGCCCGTCCTTCACGAGGTTGTTGACGGCGGCAAACAGGCAGAGGATGCCGACGGTGACGAACAGGGCGGGCTGCAGCCGACGGTTCGCGGGGGACGAACCGCCCCGCGCCGCAGCACGCTCCTTCCCGGATGGGCCGCGGTAGGCGCAGAGCCAGACGGCGGCCGTCCCCGCCATGACCGCGCTTCCGAACATGAAGGAGCAGCGGAAGCTCCTCGAGACCGCCATCAGCGCGCTGAACCCGTAGGCGAGGAAGGTCCCGATGGGCACGGTCGTGCTCATCACGACCACGGACGTTTTTAGCCGTTCCGCGGGGAGGCTCTGCGAGAGGACGGAGATCAGCGTCGGCCAGAGGATCGACTGCATCGCCCCGTTGACGAGCCACAGGTATTTGTACGCCGCAAAGGGAACGCCGAAAAAGACCGCCGCATTCAGTGCTGCGGAGACGGTCAGCGCGAGCGGGACGATCCAGCGCTTCGGGTAATAGCGGCAGAGCGAACCGTGGACGACCTGCCCGATGCCGTAGGCGAAGAAGAAGCAGGTGGTCACAAGGCCCGCGTCCGCATGGCTGACGCCGAACGCATCGAGGACCGCCGTGATGTTGGAATTGTAGCTGTACCGCCCGAGATACGCAGAGGTATACGCCATCCAGCAGAGCAGGAGGACCGGGCCCGCGCCCTTTTCTTTGGAGCGAAAGCTCATCGGATCACGGTTCCTTCCCATTCCTCCGGGATCTGCGCGCCGAGGAGCGCCGCGACGGTCGGCGCGATGTCGAGGATACTGACCCCGTCCAGCGCCTTGCCCGGCGCAAAGGGCTCCCCGAGGAAGAAAATGGGGACCGTCATGTCCTCGGGCAGGTCCGTCCCGTGGATGCGGTCGTGCCCGCCGTGGTCGGCGGTGTAGATGAACGTGTAGGTGTCGCCCAGCTCGCGGATCAGTTCGCCCACCATATCGCAGCAGGCGTCCAGCGCGTGCCGGTACGCGTCGCTCATCCAGCCGTGGTCGTGCCCGGCGGCGTCCGGCCAGCCGAGATACAGAAAGGCAAAATCCGGTCCGTCGGTTTTCAGCGCTTTCAGCGTTTCGTCGCAGCACTGCCGGCAGGCGTTCTCATACCCGTAGGTGTCGCCGGAGACGAGCACGCTCCGGCTGAGGCTCCCGGGCCGGCACAGGTCCCGGAGCTCCTCCCAGTTGTAAAACATCGCGCAGCTCTTCTTCGCCGCGTTCAGCTGCTCGAACAGGCCGGGAACGGGGCGTACCTGCGGGACATAAGTGTTTGTGGTGATGCCGTGCCGGGAGGGCTCCACGCTGTGGAACAGGGACATATGGCAGGGGAGCGTCACAGAGGGCATCACCGTCCGGGCGTTCATGCAGTACGTGCCGTTTGCCCGGAAAGTTCGGATCACAGGGTGGTTTTCTACCGCGTCGGGACGCATCCCGTCGCTGAGGATCAAAAGCACTTTCATAAGCAGGGACCTTTCGTCTTGGAATGCGCACGGCGCAAGGCCGCGCAGGGAACGTCCGCGAAGCGCCGGGGACACCCGCCGCCCTTTGCGGCTATTATAACCAGCCCTTTTTTGTTTGTCAATAGATCGCAGGCGGAAATCCGAAAAGACGCCGGAAACGAAAAAACGCGCCCGTTTGCTTTTTTTCGCCGTTCCGTGTATAATGGGAGAAGACGAACGGGAAAGGAGCGCGGGGACATGATCGACGAGGCGCGGTTCCTCGTGGCGCGGGAGACGGCGCTCGCGCGGGTGCGGGGAGAAAAGGGCGTGGGAACGCTCGGGGAGAAGACGCTGCACGCGGCGCTCAAGGCGTACTTTGGGCCGGACCCGGAGAGCCGGGAGGTCTCGCTCGGCGGTTTCGTCGCGGACGCCGTCGGCGAGGACGGCATCTACGAGATCCAGACGCGGAACCTCGCGCGGCTGAAGCCAAAGCTCGCGGCGTTTTTGGAGGCCGCGCCGGTCACCGTCGTCTATCCGGTGCCCGCCGTGCGCTATCTGCGGTGGATCGACCCGGTGACCGGCGAAGTCGGCGAGCGGCGGAAGACGTCAGGAAAGGGAGCGCCGTTCGACGTGTTCGTAGAGCTCGTCTACCTGAAGGCGTTTTTGAAGCACCCGAATTTCCGGCTGAAGCTCGTCCTCCTCGAGCTGACGGACTACCGTTTCCTCGACGGCTTCGGCGCGCAGAAAAAGCTGCGGTCGACGCGGGGCGAGCGCATCCCGGACCGGCTCCTCGGCGAGCTGGACTTTCGCGTTCCTGCGGATTACGCCGCGCTGCTCCCGGAAGGCCTCCCCGAGACCTTCACCGTGAAAGACCTCGCAAAGTGCGCGAAGCGCCCCGAGAAATACGCGTCCCCCGCCGCGAACGTGCTGGCGTATCTCGGCGTGCTGGAGCGTGCGGGCACGCGAAACAGGGCATATCTTTACCGTGTCGCGGATCATATCTACAAGATTTAGTATACACAAAGAAAGCGGAAAAAGGGAATCTCCTTTTTGGGATTTTCACGTTTTTCCGCTTTTCCCCTTTACGAAAGCAGGAAAATGCGCTATAATAACCGCGAAAGAACGCCGTGCTTCCGCGTAAAGTGACGGGCCTTCCCGCCCACGCGGAGCGGCGTTTGAAACGGGCGGGTCCGCGCGCAAAGCGCCGGGAGAACCGGAGCGTTCGCCGCGGCCGCCTGAACGGAATGATCCGGCGAGGGTCGCCGGTCTGTGCGCCGCGGGATGCGGAGAAAGGTTGTTTTCCACTTATGCTTACTGACATCGAAATCGCCCAGCAGACAAAGCTCAAGCCGATCTCGGAGATCGCTGCCGGTCTCGGCATCGGCGAGGAGGAGCTCGAGCCCTACGGGCGTTACAAGGCGAAGCTCAACGAGTCCCTGTTCCGGCGCGTCGCGGACCGTCCGGACGGCAAGCTGATCCTCGTCACGGCCATCAATCCCACCCCGGCGGGCGAAGGGAAGACCACCACCACGGCCGGCCTCGGGCAGGCCATGGCGAAGATCGGGAAGAACGCGATCATCGCGCTGCGCGAGCCCTCCCTCGGACCGGTGTTCGGCATTAAGGGCGGCGCTGCCGGCGGCGGCTGGTCGCAGGTGCTCCCGATGGAGGACATCAACCTGCATTTTACCGGCGATATGCACGCCATTACCGCCGCGAACAACCTGCTCTGCGCGATGATCGACAACCATATGCAGCAGGGCAACGCGCTCGGCATCGACCCGCGCCGCATCCTCATCAAGCGCTGCGTCGACATGAACGACCGCGCGCTGCGGAACGTCGTGATCGGTCTCGGCGGCAAGGTGAACGGCGTCCCGCGCGAGGACGGCTTCATCATCACGGTCGCGAGCGAGGTCATGGCGATCCTCTGCCTCGCGGCGGATCTCGCCGATCTCAAGGCGCGCCTCGGCCGCATTCTCGTCGCGTACACGTATGGCAACGAGCCGGTCTACGCGAAGGATCTCGGCGCGGACGGCGCGATGACGGCGCTCCTCAAGGATGCGATCTGCCCGAACCTCGTGCAGACGATCGAGGGGACCCCGGCGATCATGCACGGCGGGCCGTTCGCGAACATCGCGCACGGCTGCAACTCCGTGCGCGCGACGCGGCTCGCCTTGAAGCTCGCGGATTACTGCATCACCGAGGCGGGCTTCGGCTCCGACCTCGGCGCGGAGAAGTTCATGGACATCAAGTG
>CANQIG010000074.1 GCA_947623765.1 uncultured Clostridia bacterium
ACCACGCCGCGAACGGCCGATTGATGTGCCATTACTGCGGACATTCCGAGCCGGCTTTTTCCAAGTGCCCGAACTGCGGCGGGATGCTGTCGTATTCCGGCGGCGGGACGCAGAAGGCGGAGGATCAGCTTCGGGAGGCGTTTCCCGAGGCGCGCATCCTTCGGGTGGATACCGACACGACGGCGAACAAATACGCGCTGGAGAAAAAGCTCGCGGCGTTTGCCGCCGGGGAGTACGACATCATGGTCGGGACGCAGATGGTGGCGAAAGGGTTGGACTTTGAGAACGTCACGCTCGTGGGCGTGCTCTCTGCGGACCGCTCTCTCTGCGGCGACGACTACCGCTGCAGCGAGCGCACGTTCGACCTACTGACGCAGGTGGTCGGGCGCGCCGGACGGGGACGGTATCTCGGGACGGCGCTGATCCAGACGCATCTGCCCGAAAACGATGTGCTCCGTCTTGCCGCGGCGCAGGATTACAAGTCGTTCTACGAGACGGAGATCCGGTTCCGCAGGGCGCTGCTTTATCCGCCTTTTTCGGACATCCTGCAGATCGGGTTCGTCTCCGAAAAGGAGGAGGACGCCAAAAAAGGCGCAGAGTTTTTCTCGGAAACGCTGCGGGAGACGTTCCGCCGGGATCACCCGACGGTCCCGCTGCGCGTGCTGCGCGCTTCCGCCGCAACGGTGGCGAAGGTCGGCGGGAAATACCGGTATAAGCTCATCATGAAATACAAGAACACGACGCAGTTCCGTGAGGTGATTGCGGGGCTGCTACGGGCGTTCCAGACGGACCGGCGTTTTTCCGGGGTGACGGCGTACGCCGATCCGAACCCCGAGAACATTCTGTGATACTTAGGGAAAAGAGGGGGAGTGCCGCATGGCGCTTAGGAATATTGTGAAAAACGGGGACGACATTCTGACGAAGGTCTGCCGCCCGGTGGAGAAATTCAACGCGCGCCTCTGGACGCTGCTCGACGATATGTACGAGACGATGCAGAACGCCGACGGCGTGGGGCTCGCCGCGCCGCAGGTCGGGCTGCTTAGGCGCATCGTCGTGATCGATGTGGGCGACGGGCCGATCGAGCTCGTGAACCCGGAGATTGTCGAGACCTCCGGTTTTCAGGACGGCACCGAGGGGTGTCTGTCCTTCCCCGGCGAATGGGGAGAGGTGACGCGTCCCATGCGCGTAAAAGTGCGTGCGCAGGACCGAAACGGCGCGTTTTTTGAGCTCGAGGGCGAGGCGCTGCTCGCGCGGGCGTGCTGCCATGAGATCGACCATTTGAACGGCATTTGCTTCCCGAAGCGCGCGAGCCGGATGCTGACGCCGGAGGAAGTCGAAGAACTGCACAGAAAACAGGGATAAGAAAAACAGAAAGTACAGATTTGGGAAAGGAGACCGTCGCTTGAGGATCGTTTTTATGGGTACGCCGGATTTTGCCGTGCCGAGCCTTGCCGCTCTGCTGGAAGCGGGGCACGAGGTGGCGGCCGTGTACACGCAGCCCGACAAACCGAAAGGGCGCGGACATAAGCTCCAGCCGCCGCCGGTCAAGGTGCTGGCGGAAGAAAAGGGCATCCCGGTGCTGCAGCCCACGACGCTCCGCACGCCCGAGGCCGCCGAAACGCTCCGTGCGTTCGCGCCGGAGCTGATCGTCGTCGCGGCGTACGGGAAGATCCTCCCGCCGGAGATCCTTCGCATCCCGCCGAGGGGCTGCATCAACGTCCACGGGTCGCTGCTCCCGAAGTACCGGGGCGCGGCGCCGATCCAGTGGGCGGTGCTAAACGGGGAGAAAAAGACGGGCGTCACGATCATGCAGATGGCCGAGGGCATGGACACGGGAGACATCCTCGCCGTCCGGGAGACGGAGATCGGGGAGGACGAGACCTCCGGGGAGCTCTTCGATCGGCTGATGATGCTCGGCGCGGATCTGCTGATCGAGACGGTGGAACGGCTTTCCGAGATCACGCCCGTCCCGCAGGACGAAGCGGAGGCGACGCTCGCGCCGATGATCCGCAAGGAGATGGCGCAGATCGACTGGACACAGAGCGCGTCCAAGATCCACGATCTCGTCCGGGGGATGTGCCCGTCGCCGACGGCGTTCTGTACGCTCGGAGAAAAGCGCGTCAAGGTGTTCGCCGTCCGGGCGCTCCCCGAAAACGGGACGCCGGGAGAGATCGCGGAGCTTCACGGCGAGCTCGCCGTCTTCTGCGGGAGCGGCGCGGTGCAGCTTCTGGAGATCCAGCCCGAAAACGGGAAGCGGATGCGCGGCGCGGACTATGCGCGCGGCCATGCCCTGCTCGGCGGGAGGGCGTCCTGATGGCGTCGGCGCGCGACGTGGCGCTCCTCGCGCTGGACCGCGTTTTTGAAAACGACGGGTATTCCAATATCGTGATCGACCGGGAGATCCGCCGGGCGGGCCTCGATCGCCGGGACGCGGCGTTCGCGTCCGCGATCTTCTACGGCGTGCTCGAAAAGCGGATGCTTCTCGACTATTATATCAAAAAGTTTCTCAGCCGCCCGAAGCCCCTCCCCGAGGAGCACGTGATGAATCTGCTGCGCGTCGCTGTGTACCAAATGCTGTTCCTCGACCGCGTACCGGACGCCGCCGCCGTGAATGAGGCGGTCGCCGCGGCCTCATCGTATTGCGGCGGGAAGTACAAGGGTTTCGTGAACGGCGTGCTGCGCGCCTTTCAGCGCGGCAGGGAAGAAGTCCCTGAGCCCTGGCAGGAGACGGTCCGCTATTCCCTGCCGCAGGAGGTCATTTCCCTTTGGAAGCGCGACTACGGCAAGGCCGCGACCGCGTCGCTCCTGCCCGCGATCTCGGGACGGGCCCCGGTTTTCCTCCGCGTGAATACGCTGAAGACCGATGTCGCTTCGCTGCTTAGGCAGCTTCCGGAGAATGCGCGGGCCGTGGAGGTGCTTTCCGGCGCGATCCGTGTGGACGACGCGGGAGATCTCACGGCGCTGCCCGCTTTTTCCGAGGGGCTGTTCCATGTGCAGGACCTCTCCTCGCAGCTGCTCTGTGCGTTCGCCGCGCCAGAGCCGGGCGAGACCGTCGCGGACGTCTGCGCGGCGCCCGGCGGGAAGAGCTTCACGATGGCCGAACGGATGGAAAATACCGGGCGTATCGACGCGTTTGATCTGCACGAGAACCGCGTTCGGCTGATCCGCGACGGGGCGGAACGCCTCGGCGTCCGCTGCATTTCGGCTGTGGTCCGCGACGCGGAGACCGGGGACGGCGAAGCGATTTATGACCGCGTGCTCTGCGACGTGCCGTGTTCGGGACTCGGCGCGATCCGAAGGAAGCCGGAGATCCGCTACCGTGCGGCGCGGCGTTCCGACGCGCTGCCGAAGCTCCAATATGCCATTCTCGAAAACTCCGCGAAGCTGGTGAAGCCCGGCGGGCTGCTCGTATATTCGACCTGCACGCTCTGCGACGCGGAAAACGGCGCGGTCGCGCGGCGCTTTCAAAAGGAACATCCGGAGTTTGCGCCGCATCCTTTGGTCCTGTCCGGCTGGACGTGCGTTTTGAAAGAGCCGGTGAATATGCTGACGATGATGCCCCAGATGCACGGCGGAGACGGCTTTTTTGCCGCCGCTTTCCGCAGAGAGGCGCTTTGACGGGAGGCCCCGTTTGGAACAGGAGAAGCAAAAACAGGACATTCGTTCCATGACGCTCGCGGAGCTTTCGGCGGCTTTTTCCGAAATGCGGCTGCCGAAGTACCGCGCGGAACAGGTCTACCGCTGGGCGCAGCAGCGCGGCGCATCGTCTTTTTCCGAGATGACCGATCTCCCTCTGGAGCTCCGCACGGCCCTCTCCGAGCGGTTTGAACTGCGGAGCGCCGAGCTGCTGCGCCGGCGCGATTCCAAGCTCGACGCGACGAAGAAATACCTCTTTGCGCTTTCAGACGGGGAGACGGTCGAGTCGGTGCTGATGGAGTATAAGCACGGGTTTTCGCAGTGCCTTTCCACGCAGGTGGGCTGCAAAATGGGCTGCACATTCTGCGCGACGGGGCAGAGCGGATTTTCCCGGGATCTTCTGCCCGGGGAGATGATCGCGCAGATCCAAAGCGCGGAGCGGGATGCAGGCGTACGCGTCGGGCATATCGTTTTGATGGGCATGGGCGAACCGCTCGACAATTTTGGGAATGTCCTGCGCTTTCTCGAGCTCGTCTCCGACGAAAAAGGGGTCGGGATCGGGATGCGGCACATCTCGCTCTCCACGTGCGGCCTCGCCGACAAGATCTACGCGCTCGCGGAGAAGAAGCTCCAGCTGACGCTCTCCGTTTCCCTGCACGCGCCGAACGACGAGATCCGCTCGCGCACGATGCCGGTGAACCGGCGCTGTGGCGTAGAGCCACTGCTCGAGAGCTGCCGATATTACGCGCAGACGACGAACCGCCGGATCTCGTTCGAGTATGCCATGATCGGCGGGGTGAACGACAGCGACGCGTGCGCGAAGGAACTTGGCAGAAGGCTTTCCGGGATGCTCTGCCATGTAAATCTCATACCGGTCAACGACGTGACCGGCACGGGCTACCGCAGGAGCGGGCCCGAACGGATCAAGCGATTTACGGAGATCCTCGAACACAGAGGGATCCCTGTTACGGTGCGCCGAACGCTCGGCGCCGATATTGAGGCGTCCTGCGGGCAGCTCCGCAGGCACAGCCAAAAGGGAGGTACATGATGATGTACGCGGTATGCAAAACGGATATAGGTCAGCTGCGGCGCAGCAATCAGGATGTCGGCCGCTGCGGGACGCTGCCCGACGGCAGCGCCTGGACCCTTGTCTGTGACGGTATGGGCGGCGTGAACGGCGGGGACATCGCCAGCGACCTCGCCGGGAACGTGATCGAGAAGGAGATCGCCGAGGGATACAAACCGGAAATGCAGGGCGATGCGGTCCGGGAGCTCCTCTGCGCGGCGGTCCAAAGCGCCAACCGGGCCGTGTACGGCCGCGCGGAGGAGGACCGCTTCCTGCGCGGGATGGGGACGACGGTCGTGGCCGCGGTCGCAAGAGAAGGCCGTCTGGACGTGGTCCACGTCGGGGACAGCCGCTGCTACCTCGTTTCCGGGGAGAACGTCACCCAGATTACCACGGATCATTCCTATGTACAGGAGCTCGTGGACCACGGCGCAATCACGGAAGACGAGGCGCGCTTCCACCCGCAGCGCAACCTCATCACGCGGGTCGTGGGCACGCGGGAGGATGTGAAGTGCGACTGCAATACGGTGGAGCTGAAACCGGGGGACATCGTGATCTCCTGCTCGGACGGACTCAGCAACTATTTGGAGCATGATACGCTGCGGGCGTTCACGGAACGGTTTTCCGGAGAACAGCTCGTGGAGGAACTGGTGCGGTTCGCGAACGTACAGGGCGGCCGGGACAACATCACCGTCGCGGTGATCGAAAACCGTCCGAACGCATAAGAGAGGAAGTCATTTATGGATAGATTTATCGGAAAGCGTCTCGACGGGCGCTATGAGATCCATGAGCTTCTCGGCGTCGGCGGGATGGCGTATGTCTACCGCGCATATGACAACATCGAGAACCGCTGGGTCGCGATCAAGATCCTCAAGGAGGAGCTCTCGGACAACGTCGATTTCCTGCGCCGGTTCCGGAACGAATCGAAGGCGATCGCCGTTCTCTCTCACCCCAATATCGTCAAGGTCTACGACGTGAGCTTTGGGGACAGGATCCAGTATATCGTCATGGAGTTCATCGACGGGATCACGCTCAAGGAGTATATCGAGCAGGAAGGAACCGTGAAATGGCGTGAGGCGCTGTATTTTACGGCGCAGGTCCTCCGCGCGCTGCAGCACGCCCATGAGCGCGGCGTGATCCATCGCGACGTGAAGCCGCAGAACATCATGCTGCTCGAGGACGGCACCATCAAGGTGACGGACTTCGGGATCGCGCGTTTTTCCGAGGCGGAGACGCAGACCATGACCGGAAAGGCCATCGGCTCGGTGCACTATATCGCGCCGGAGCAGGCGCGCGGCGGTTTCGTGAATGATAAGGCGGACATCTATTCCGTCGGCGTCACGCTCTATGAGATGCTGACGGGCCAGCTCCCGTTCGTCGCGGACAGCGCCGTGTCCGTCGCGATCATGCAGATGCAGGAGGAGGCGACGCCGCCCAGCCGCATCAATCCCGCCATCCCGAAGGGACTGGAAGAGATCACCATGCACGCCATGGAGAAGAATCCCGCGCAGCGCTTTCCCTCTGCGGCGGATATGCTCGAAGATGTGGAGCGTTTCCGCAGGAATCCGGAGATCGTCTTCCATTACGGCGAGGACCTGGACCATGCCTACGCGCGCAATTCGGACAGCATCTACAACGCCGTGCGGGAGCAGCGCGTGAAGCCTGTCCAGAGCTACAACGACAATTACGAATACGAGGAGGAGTACGTGCGTTCCCGCAACGGGGCAAGGATCTCCATGATCCTGACGGGGATCCTTTCCGCCGTGCTGCTGGTCGGCGTGGTGCTCGGCGGCGTCTTCCTCTGGCGGCTGTTCCAGAACAGCACGCAGGTCATCGACGATGAGATCCTGCTCCCGAATTTCGTCGGGAAGATCTACGAGACGGAGATCAAGGACAACCCGGAATACGACGATTTCGAGTTTGAGATCGTCATGGGCAATATGCCGAGCCGTCCCACCGGCGAGGTGCTTCGCCAGTCGCCGGAGGCGAATATGTCCGTGAAGCGAGGGAAGACCGTCTCCCTCACGGTGAACGGCGAGCTCCGCACGGTCATTCTGGAGGACGTTTCAGGGGATTCCCAGACCGAGGCGTATAACCGGCTGATGGATCTGAAGCTGAACCCGAAGATCCAGCCGATCACCGACGAGGAGACCGCCGTGGGCTACGTCGTGCGGACCGACCCGCCCGCCGGGAGCGAGGTCATGACGGGTTCCGAAGTGACGATCTTCGTCAGCTCCGGGCCTTCCAACGAAATGATCAATGTGCCGCCGCTCATCGGCGATAAGCTGGAGAACGCCTCGCAGGTGCTGAGCACCGTCGGTTTGGTCGTGGGGGGCGTCGAATACGACGACAACAGCGACCAGGACGAAGGGACGATCCTGGAGTGTGACCCCGCCGAGGGCGAACGGATCGCGAAGGGTTCCGCCGTCTGGCTGAAGGTCAGCTCCGGCAAGGGCGCTGTGAAGGAGTTCGACTATAATATCCCGCTGCCGGTCAATGTCCAGCAAGACCTCGAACTCAAAGTCTACGTGAACGGCGAGCTGACGGAAACGAGGACCGTCAATCCGTCCGTCTCGAATGTCGCGACGGTACACTTCAAGGGACGCGGGCAGATCGGTCTGGTCTGCCGCATCAACGATCAGGACTACCTCACGGGCGACATCAATTTCGATACGGAGTCGGTCGACCGCGTTTCGATCACGCCGTACGTCCCGGCGACGCCGACGGCGTCTCCGTCGCCGGAGCCGACTGCCGGAGCGACGACCGTGCCTCCGTTCGGAGGCGGGACGTACCCGTATCCTGGCCCCACCATCGCGCCCGGGACGGTCCCGAATCCCTGAGGCGAAGATGGCGGAAGAAATCTATGAGGGCGTCGTTCTGAAAGGCGTCGGCGGGTTTTATTCGGTGCGTTTGGGCGAGCGGCTGATCGCGTGCAGCGCGCGCGGCAAATTCCGAAAGGACCGCATCACCCCGTATGCCGGGGATCGTGTGCGCTTCACGGCGGACACGAACGACGAGGGACGACTGTTGGAGATCCTGCCGCGCAGGAATTTCCTGACGCGCCCGCCGCTCGCGAATCTCGACAAGCTGTTCATTGTCTGCTCGATGGCGGACCCGCGCCCGAACCCGCTGATCCTCGACAAAACGATCGCCGCCGCGGAGCTGCAGGGGATCGAGCCGTTGCTCATTTTCACCAAGACGGATCTTTCCGCGCCGGACGCACTGCTCGGGATCTATCAGGCGGCGGGGTTCCATTGCTATACGGCGGAAAACGGCGTGTGCGGAGAGGACCTCCGCGCGGAGCTCGAGGGCTGCGTTTCGGCGTTCACCGGAAATTCAGGCGTGGGGAAATCCACGCTGCTCAACGCGATCCTCCCAGGGCTTGCGCAGGAGACGGGTGAGACGAGCCGGAAACTCGGACGCGGGAGGCACACGACGCGTCAGGTGGAGCTTTTTGAGGTAAACGGCGGGTATGTGGCGGATACGCCGGGCTTTTCCGCGATGGATATGGAG
>CANQIG010000075.1 GCA_947623765.1 uncultured Clostridia bacterium
CACAAAAACGCCTCTCTGCGTCACACCCGTCACGACGCCGGGGAACCGTTCCCCGATGTGCCGCGCCATATACTCCGCGACGTAACAGTCCTCCGCGTCGCGCTCGGCGGACACCGCGCGGGCCTCCGCCTCGGACGACGTCCGGGCGGCGCCGCGCACGAAGCCGTCGTACCGTTCGTGCATTGCGGCGGTCCGTTCTCCGCGAAGATAACTCGAGATCATTCGATGGACGACCGTGTCGGGGTACCGCCGGATGGGCGAAGTAAAGTGGGCGTATTTTTCGAGCGCGAGCCCAAAATGTCCCCGCTCCTCGCAGGCGTAGCACGCCTTCTCCATCGCACGCAGGATCAGCTGGTGGACGGCGGTCTCGACCGGCGTGCCGCGCACCTCGCGGAGCACCTCCGCGAAATCCGCCGTCTGCGGTTCCTCCTTTTCGAGCGCCCTGCAGGGCACATTCAAAAGGTGGAGCGTTTCCAGCAGCGCGTCGAGTTTCCCGCGCTCGGGCCGCCCGTGGACCCGGTAGAGGAACGGGAGATCGTGCTCCAGCGCGAAGCTCGCCGCCGCAGTGTTCGCGGCGATCATGAGCTGCTCAATCATCTCCTCCGCCTCGCCGCTGTGCCGCGGCAGGATCTCGGCGCAAACGCCGTTTTCGTCGAGCACGAAGCGCAGTTCGCCGGATTCCAGCTCCATCTGCCCGCGCGCCGCGCCCCGCCGCTTCAGGAGCGCGGCCAGCTCGCGCGCGGCGGCAAGCTGCGTCTGCACCGGCCGGTATTTGGCGCGCGTCTTCCGGTCCGCCGTGCCGTCGAAGACCGCGTTCACCTCGTCGTAAACGCCCCGCACCTTGGAGCAGATCACGGACTTATGAAACGCGTACCGCTTCATGTTCCCGTCTCTGTCGAAGCGGATCAGCGCGGAGAGCGTGTACTTGTCCTCCCCGGCGTTCAGCGAGCACGCGCCGTTCGAGAGCGCTTCGGGCAGCATCGGGATCACGCGGTCCGCAAAATAGACCGAGGTCCCGCGCCGCTCGGCCTCCGCATCGAGCGCCGTGCCCTCCCGCACATAGTGGGAGACGTCCGCGATATGCACGCCGAGCAGATACCCGGTCCGCGTGCGCCGCACGGACACGGCGTCGTCGAGGTCCTTCGCGTCCGCACTGTCCACGGTGAAGATCTTTTCTTCCCGCAGGTCCAGACGGGCCTCCTCCCCGAGAGGCGCGCCGGCGGCGGAGACCGTCTCCGCCTCCCGCAGCACGTCCTCAGGGAATGCGGTCGGGATGCCGTACCGCTCGAGCACCGCGTCGGCGCAGACCCGCGCGCTCGAGCCGCTGCCGAACCGCTTCTCCACCACGGCACAGGTCCATTCGCCGCGCCCGTCCTGCTTTGCCCGCGCGAGGACCTTGTCGCCGTCCCCCGTGCCGCGCAGATCCCGCCGCTCGATGCGCAGCGGGTATCGCAGCGCGCCGTCTGGCACAAGGAAAGACGCGCCGTCTTCCTGGGTGACCGTCCCGGTGAGCGCTTCGTGGCTCCGCTCGAGCACGCGCCAGACGCGCCCGGCGGGACCCCGCTCCTCTTTTCGCACGTCGCCGAGGAGCACTCTGTCCCCGAGGAACGCGCCGCCGAGCGCCGAACCCGGGACAAAAACGTCCTCCCCGCCGTCCTCCGGGCAGGCAAAGGCGAACCCCTGCGAGAGGGAGACGATCCGCGCAGGCACGCCGCCCTTTGGCAGCGCGCCGCCCGGCGCGTCTTCCTCCGCGCTCCGCTCCTCAGCACATAGCGTCACCGTGTAGAGAGGATCGAGGTCGATGATCTTTTTCCGGTGCAGGCTGTCGAGCGCGGCGTATCCGAGGCTGCGCTCGCCGATCCGCGACGCTTCCATCAGCTTCCGGAACTTCCACGGATGGACGCTCTCGCTTCGCAGCGCGCGAAGAATGCGCTCCTCTGCGCGCGATATCTCGGTTTCGTTAGAGCGCGCGGGTCTCCCCGTGCGCCGTTTGGGCAGAGCCGTCCTCCCGCTCTTTCGGGTCCGCTTCGAGCGTCCCGATCCCTGTCGTTTTCCTCTCATCCTGTCCTCCCCGTCTCCCGCTTTCCGCAAAACGCCCGGATCAAAGCTCCAAAACCGTCTTTCGGAACAGATCGCCGCGCTCTGCAAAGTCGCGGTACTGATCGAACCCGGTCGCCGCCGGGGAAAGCGCCGCGACCTCGCCGGGCCGCGCCGCGCGCCGCGCGAGCGCGACCGCTTCCTCCATGGTCGTCGCGCGGAGGATCTCCGGCGCGCCTTCCCCGTAGGACGGCGCGCGCATCACCGCCGCGCCGATCTTTTCGGCAGCGGGCGGCTTTTTGCCCGGGATCGGCTTTTCCGGCGCGAGCAGGATCAGCGTCGAGACCTTTTGGCAGATCTTCTCGCCCAACTCGTCGAACGGCACGCCCTTATCCGCGCCGCCCGCGATGAGGACGATCTTTTCGGGGAAGAGCGAGAGCATTCCCTTCATGACGCGCGTCGGGCTCGTCGCGATGGAATCATTGTACCAGCGCACGCCGTCGAGCTCGCGCACGAGCTCGCAGCGGTGCTCGACGCCACGGAACGTCCGCGCCGTCTTTCGGATGGCTTCCAGGGAGACCGTTCCCCAAACGGCGCTCATCGCCGCGAGAAAGTCCTCCGTGAAATGCGCGCCGGGGAGCAGGATCTCCTCCTCACGCAGCACCGTCTCCGCGCCGAACCCGACCGTCCCGTCGATGCACCAGCCGTCGTTCGTCTTCTCCTTTCTGGAGAAATACAGCGTCTCGCCGCGTGTCTCCCCGCCGCAGGCGGCGGTCAGCGCATTGTCTAGGTTCAGCACCGTGCGCCCGAACGCGTTCTGGTGCAGGAAAATATTCTTTTTTGCGTTCACGTATTCGTCCATATCCTTGTGGACGTCGAGATGGTTCGGCGAGAGATTCGTCAGCACGGCGACGTCCGGGCTGCGCCGCATCGAGATGAGCTGGAAGCTCGAGAGCTCGACGACGGCGACGTCCCCGGGCTGCACCGTTTCGATCTCCGGCAAAAGCGGCTTTCCGATGTTGCCGCCGAGGTGTACCGTGAACCCGGCCTCCCGGAGCATCGCCGCGATCAGCGAGGTCGTCGTCGTCTTGCCGTCGCTGCCGGTCACGGCGAAGATCCGGCACGGGCAGAGGTCGAAGAAGACCTCCATCTCGCTCGTGACGGCGACGCCGCGTCGGCGCGCGTCCTCAAGCTCCGGGAGCGTGAACGGCACGCCGGGCGTGCGGAACACCGTGTCCTCGTCGATGTCCTTCAGATAGTCCTCGCCGAGGATCAGCCGCGCGCCGAGCGCCTTGAGGCGTTCGCCGTCCGTGCCGAGCGCTTCCTCCGTGCGGCGGTCTCGCACGGTGATCTCCGCGCCGTATTTTGCAAACTGTTCGATCAGCGGCAGATTCGAGCGGCCGATCCCGAGAAACGAGACGCGCTTTCCGGCGAGCCCCGCAAAAAATTGAGCAGCAGTCATGCTGGCCTCCGTATGATTTTATTTCAGGAACGTGCGGTAATCCTCGAGGTTCTTCCGAAGAAGCTCCGGGGTCTTCAGCCCGTAGGGACATTTCTTCGCGCACTGTCCGCAGTTAAGGCAGGTCTCGATCTTCTCCATCTGCTCCTGCCAGTACGGGCTCAGCCACGTTGCGGCGGGCGAGCGCCGCAGCAGCAGCGACATCCGCGCGCACTGGTTGATCTGGATCCCCTGCGGGCACGGCATACAGTAGCCGCAGCTCCGGCAGAAGCTCTCGGAAAGCTCCTCGCGCTCCTTCGCGATGAACGCGCGCATCTCCTCGGTCATTTCGGGGGGATCCTCATTGTAGGAGAGGAACTCGTCGAGCTCCCATTCGCGCTGCACGCCCCAGATCGCCACCGCGTTCTCAAACTGCGCGAGATACGCGTACGCCGCGTCGCTGTGCGTGATCATGCCGCCCGAAAGCCCCTTCATGCAGATGAACCCGACCCCGAGCTCCTCGCAGCGGCGCACGAGCGCCTCATCCTTCGCGTCCGCGAGATAGCTGAACGGGAACTGCAGCGTGTCGTAGAGCCCGGATCCGACGGCCTCCTGCGCGACCGCGAGCCGATGGTTCGAGATGCCGATGAACCGAATCTTCCCCTGCGCCTTCGCTTCCAGCATCGCCTCATACAGGCCGGTGCCGTCTCCGGGCTTCGGGCAGAACGCCGGGTTGTGGAACTGATAGATGTCGATGTGGTCGGTCTTCAGGAGCGCGAGGCTCGTCTCGAGGTCCTTCCAAAAGCCCTCGACGTTCGTCGACGGTGTCTTCGTCGCGAGGATGATCTCGTCGCGCACGTCGGAGAGCGCAAGCCCGATCTTCTCCTCGCTGTCGGAGTAGCTGCGCGCGGTGTCGAAAAAGTTGATCCCGTTCTCATACGCTTTGCGCAGCAGCTTTCCCGCCTCCTCGACGCTGACCCGCTGGATGGGCAGCGCGCCGAAGCCGTTCTTGTTGACCGTGATCCCTGTGCGTCCGAGTGTGACTGTTTTCATTGTCCTTCTGCCTCCCATATGTTTTTTATTCTTCCGACGTCCCGTCGGTGTCGGCGGTCATTTCCGTATAGCTCTTGTAGAGGTTGTAGTAGATGCCCTTTCTTCGCATCAGCTCGCGGTGCGTGCCGGATTCCTCGATGCCCTTGTCCGTGAGAACGAGGATCTTCGTCGCGTTCTTGATCGTTGTCAGCCGGTGCGCGATCGTGAACGTCGTGCGCCCGTGCGCGAGCTTTTCGAGCGATTCCTGCACGATGCGCTCGCTCTCGTTGTCGAGCGCGCTCGTCGCCTCGTCGAGGATCAGGATCGGCGGGTCCTTGAGGAACACCCGAGCGATGGAGATGCGCTGCTTCTGCCCGCCGGAAAGCTTTACGCCGCGCTCGCCGACGTATGTATCGTACCCGTTCGAGAGCTCCGAGATGAACTCGTGCGCGCCGGCCATCTTCGCTGCGGCGACGACCGCCTCGCGGCTCGCGCCCGGCCGCCCGTATTCGATGTTCTCGAACACCGTGCCGGAGAACAGGTACACGTCCTGCTGCACAAAGCCGATGTGCTCCCGCAGGGACCGCAGCGTCACCTCGCGGATGTCTTTGCCGTCGATGCGGATCGTCCCCTCGGTCACATCGTAAAAGCGCGGGATCAGATTGCAGAGCGTCGTTTTGCCGCCGCCGGACGGCCCGACCAGCGCGATGTTCTCGCCCGCCTTCACGTTGAGGCTGATGTTCGAGAGCACTTCGGTCCCGTCGTCCATATACGTGAACCCCACGTTGTCGAAGGTCACGTCGCCCTGCACCTCGCCGATGTCGACCGCGCCGGGCAGATCGAAGATGTCGACCTCAGCGTCCATGATCTCGAAGAACCGCTGCACGCCGGTCATGCCGCTCTGGAACTGCTCGGTGAACTGCACGATCCGCTGGATCGCGGTGAGCAGCGTCTGCACATACATCAGATACGCGACGAGCTCCGCCGGGGTGATCCCTCTGTTCATCATGAAGATCGCGCCAGCCACGACGACGACAATGTACATCAGGCCGTCGAAGAACTTGTTCGAGGCCTCAAACCCGCCCATCAAGAAATAGCGGTACCGCTTGACCTCGTAGAATTTCCGGTTGCCCGCCTCGAACTTCTGCTCCTCGAGCGGTTCGTTCGCGAAGGATTTCACGACGCGCACACCGAGCAGGCTGTCCTCCACCTGCGCGTTGATCTCGCCGAGCTGCCGCCGCTGCGTCATGAACTGGCGGCGCATCTTGAGGTTGAAATACGCCGCGGCGACGAGCATGAACGGCAGCACCGCGAAGATGATGCACGTCAGCGCGACGTTCATCGTGCAGAGGATCGAGAACGACCCGATGATCAGCGCCGCCGCGTTGAAGATCTCCTCTGGGCAGTGGTGCGCGAACTCGGTGATGTCGAACAGGTCGGTCGTGATGCGGGACATGATCTGGCCGACCTTCGTCCCGTCAAAATATGCGAAGCTCAGCTTCTGCAGGTGCGCAAAGAGGTCACGGCGCATATCCGTCTCGATCTTCGTCCCCATGATGTGCCCGACCGACGCCATGAAGAACACCGCGCCGACGTTGATGAGCTTCAGGCACATATAGAGCAGCCCGATCCGCAGGATGTATTCGAGCGTGATCGCCGCGAAATTGTTGATGCCCATATCCGTGAGCTGCCGGACGATCAGCGGGAGCGCGAGCTCGCAGACGGTCGTCATCGCGGCGCAGAACAGGTCGAAGATGAGCATCCATTTGTATTTTCCAAAATACCGCACGAAGCGGCGCAAAAGCCCCTTCGGTCGTTTCCGGCTGTTTTCGTCCAAGTCGATTCCCTCGTTTCAGGGGCATTTCCCCAATTTATATCGGTCCGGCTTTACCGAACGCGCAGAACGTGCGCTTTCTGCAGCACGCGCGCGATCAGCGCGACCTTCGGGAGCTGCAGGATCTCCTCATAGCCGAGCGCACCGGTCTTCACGGCGGCGACGGCGTACACCGCGACGGCGACGAGCACCGTCGGGAGCACCGTGAGGATCGAGCCCGAGAGATGCGAGAACAGCATCTGCGCCGGGACGGACACGGCCAGCATGATCGCTGTCGCGAGCAGCGGCCTAAGGGACAGCCGGCAAATGCCGGGCGTCTCGGGCATCACGCGGTGCAGGGCCTCCATATTGAGCAGGATCATCACGAAGTACGAGAACGGCGTCGAGAGCGCGGAGCCCGCGGCGTTGATCTGCGGCACGCCGCACAGCACGTACACCACCGCGATCCGCACGACCGTGCCGACGCACATATTGATGATCGGCCGGTAGACCTTCCCGGCGGCCTGCAGCATCGCGTTCGTCGTGTAGAGCAGGCTCGCGAAGACGACGCCCGGCGCCATGATCGCGAGCAAAGACGCCGTGCTCTCCACTTCGCCGGGCTGATTGTACAGGAACAGCCTGCAGATCGGCTTTGCGAAGGCGCAGAGCCCCGCCGCGCACGGCAGCGCAAAGAGTACCGTCATGTGGAGTGCGGTCCTAGCCACGTGCCGCGTGGCCGCACGGTCGCGCTTCGTGAGCGCGGCGGCGAGCTGCGGCAGCACCGTGATGGAGATCGGCACGATCACGGAGTTCGGCAAGTCAAAGTATTTTCTCGCGTTCCCGAGCTGTCCCTTGAGCGCGACCGCCGCGCTCGCCTCGATGCCCGCCGCGCCCTGCAGCCGATCCATCATGACGGCCGCGTCGACGAGATCGAGCAGGCTCAGGAACGAGGATCCGACGATCACCGGGATCGCGAAGGTCAAAATGCTCTGCAGGATGTGTTTTGTGGAGGAGACCGCCGCCTCCTCCTCGTACCGTTCGGTTCGGATCGCCTGAAAATACTTGACGGCGATGTAGGCGAACGCGAACACCGCGCCGACCGACACGCCCGTGATCGCGCCCGCCGCGCCGAACTCCGGCAGGCCCGTCGTCTGCATGAACCAGCCCGCGAGCCCGAGCCCGATCGCGAGCTTGATGAGCGACTCGATGACCTGCGAAACGGCCGTGGGCGTCATGTTGGAGCGTCCCTGGAAATACCCGCGCAGACAGGAGGACATACACATGAACAGCGACATCGGCGCAAGCGCCATGATCGCGTACATGGAGCGGTCCGTCTGGACGAACAGCTGCGAGAGGCTCCGCGCGAAAAAGAACATCACGAGAGAGCCGAACAGCCCGATCCCGGAAAACAGCAGGAACGCGACGCGGAAGATCTTATCCGCCTCGCGCTTCCTTCCCCGCGCGTACGCCACGGAGACCAGCCGCGAGATCGCCACCGGCGTCCCGGAAGTCCCGAGCACGCTGAAAAAGATGAAGATATCGTAGGCGGTATAAAAATGGCCCATCCCCTCGCTGCCAAGGGAATTCGCAAGCGGCAGAGAGAAGAAAATATTGATGAATTTTACGATGAACGTCGCCGCCGTCAGGACGGCAGCGCCTTGAAAAAAGCTCTGGCTCCGCTGGGCCATGTGCTTCGGATGCTTTCCCACAGTCTCACCTTTGCGTCTCAAAGTCTTCGATAAGCAATATTCGGGAATAGTATACCACAATTTTCCCGCTTACGCAAGGCGCGCGTCCGAGAACTTTCCGCGCGCGTGTAGGGTTTACAATGATGTGTAACAGAAAAGGAAAAAAAGGTAGCGAATAGGAAGAACCTGTGTTAAGGTTAA
>CANQIG010000076.1 GCA_947623765.1 uncultured Clostridia bacterium
CGGACCAGACATACCCGCAATACGAGCCGTACCAGCCGCCGTATCCGCCGCAGTACCCGGCGTACACGCAGAAGAGCCGCTTTGCCGCGTGCCTCCTCGCGCTCATGTTCGGCGTATTCGGCGTGCACAATTTCTATATGGGACGTTACGGCGCCGCGGTCGCGCAGCTGCTCATCACGCTGCTCACCTGCGGCTGGGGCGCGCTGATCTCCGGGGTCTGGGCGATCGTGGAGGCCGTCGGACTCATCAAGGGGACGCGCGCCGTGGACGGACACGGCATCCCGTTCATCGACTGAGGAGGCCGAAATGTCCAAGTTTTTCACATCGGAAGTCATTCTCCCCGGCGTCACGCGGATCGGCGGGCTCGGGGGAGAGCTCTGCTATCTCGTGGAGGGCAGCGAAAAGGCGCTGCTCATCGACGGTTTGACCGGCGTCGGGAGCCTGAAGGCGTTCGTCCGTGAGCTGACCGATCTCCCGGTGGAGCTGGCGCTCACGCACGGGCACGTGGACCACGCCGGCGCGTCGTTTGAATACGGCGCGTGCCGGCTGCATCCGGCGGACGTCGGGCTGCTCTACGACCACGGCGACCCGCAGATCCGGTTCGGCTTCGTCTCGAACCGGCCGGAGGGCGCGTTTATGCCGAAGTTCGAGGACGTGGTCCCGCCCTGCGCGGTGAAGACCTATCCGCTCGTCGACGGCGACGTGATCGACCTCGGCGGCAGGAAGATCGAAGCGATCGGCGTGCCGGGACACACGAAGGGCACGCTCGTGTTTCTGGACCGGGACGCGCGGGTCGTCTTTTCGGGCGACGCGTGCAACGTCAACACGCTGCTCTGCTGCGGGCCGTACAGCACCTCGGTGGAGGAGTACCGCAGGAGCCTCGAGCACTTCGCATCCTTCGCGGACGCGTTCGACGTGCTCTACGGCGGGCACGGGCCGGTCGCCGTGCCGAAATCCATCATCCCGGACGCGATAGAGCTCTGCGACCGCATCCTCGCGGGGGCGGACGACAAGATGCCCGCCGAAATGATGGGGAACCGCTGCCTTTACGCCGCGCGGTTCACCGGGATGTTCCGGCGGGAGGACGGCGGACTCGCGAATATCGCGTATGTGCCGGAGCATATCCGCGGATGAAAAAGCCGATCATCGGAATCCTGCCGCTCGTGGACGTCGGGCGGGAGAGTTACTGGATGCTGCCGGGCTATATGCGCGGGTGCGAGCTCGCGGGAGGCGTCCCTGTGATGCTGCCGCTGACCGACGATCCGAAGGAGCTCGAAACGCTCGTTTCCGTGTGCGACGGCTTTCTCTTTTCCGGCGGGCAGGACGTCTGCCCCGAGACATACGGCGCGTCGGCGACGGCGCTCTGCGGGGAGACGGTCCCGGAGCGGGACCGGATGGAGGCGGCGCTGCTGCCGCTCGTGCTCGCGGCGGATAAGCCGGTCCTCGGGATCTGCCGGGGCATTCAGGTCCTGAACGCTCTGCTCGGCGGAACGCTGACCGAAGACATCCCCGCGCTGCGTCCAAGTACGGTCGATCACCACCAAATGCCGCCCTACGACCAGCCGATCCACAGCGTCGCGCTCGTGCCGGGAAGCCCGCTCGCGAAGCGGCTCGGGAAGACGGAGCTCGCCGTCAACAGCTGCCACCACCAGTGTGTGGACCGCCTCGCCACGCCTCTGGCCGTCATGGCGGCCGCGCCGGACGGGATCGTTGAGGCGGTATACCACCCGGAAAAGCGCTTCTTCTGGGCCGTGCAGTGGCACCCGGAGTTCATGTACCGCGTCGACGGGTATAGCCGGGAGATCTTCGCCGCGTTTGTCGAGGCGGCGGGACGCGCGCCGCACGGATAAGAAAACGAAAAAGCTGGCCGTTCATCCCCAAACGGGGACGAACGGCCAGTGTGTTTATTCAGACGCCGAGCCCGCGCCGCCGCGATCGGGCCAGCCCGGAAGGTCGTCCGCTTTTTCCCGGAGCGTATACGCGCCGTCGTCGTATTTTCCGGGCAGCTTTCGCGGGTATTCCATGCCGTAAAGCTGCTGATACGATTCCAGTTCGGCGTCGTTCTGGGGCGGGGTAGGCATCAGGCCGGTGCATTCCGTCGCGGAAGCCACGTCGGAAAGATCGGGGTAGACGGTCTCGTGTTCGCGGTAGGGCGTCTTTTTCGGTTCACGCTTTTTGCCTTTCATGTGCAGCGCTCCTTTCGGCTTTTAGTTTGCCGCAAAGGGCTGCACGTATGCCGGGAGGAAAAACTTTTTATTGGGCGGCACGGTTTTGACCAGCGCGCTGCTTGGCTTCTGTTTTTCGCGAAAGGTGATGGGATTGCCGAGTGAGCAAAATTTCTTCGGA
Organism: uncultured Clostridia bacterium; assembly: GCA_947623765.1. GTDB lineage: Bacteria > Bacillota > Clostridia > Oscillospirales > Acutalibacteraceae > Hominenteromicrobium. The sequence goes on from CANQIG010000076.1 coordinate 2,347, forward strand.
GTAGCCATTCCGGTCGTTGTGTTTTGCCCTTACTTGCCGTAACGAACGGGGGCGTGCCGCGAGCGCGTAAAACTTCCCGGCGCAGGGAGAATGTCTGCCCGTGTTTCTTGCTTTTCGCTTGCCACAAGGAACGGTGCATATGGCCGGGAGGGACAAAATTTTTTTGTCGCAGGCGGGGCTTTGGCATATCCGGTTGGGCTTCTGTTCCCAGAAAAGGATGGTGGGAGAAATTCTTTCGACGAAGATGGAACGTCTGTCAGCACCGTTTGGCTTTTCCTTGCCGCGAGGTGCGGAGGCGACGCTGAGATGTGCTTTTTTCGTCTCAGGCTTGGCTGCGTCTCGCGTTCGTGTGCCCTCTTTTTCCATGAGGGACTTTGAGCGCGGCGAGATCTTTGGAAAGACGCGAAAAGCGCCGGCCTTTTGGGCCGACGCTTTCTGTTCGTTTTCCGATCAGAGCTTCACGACGTTGACCGCGCGAAGCTTGCCGGGGTTCTTCGGATCTTCCTCGGTGTCGAAGGTGACCTTCTGGCCCTCGTCGAGGGTCTTGAAGCCTTCGGACTGGATGGCGGAGAAGTGGACGAAAACATCCGCGCCGCCGTCATCGTTGGAGATGAAGCCGAAACCCTTCGTGGGGTTGAACCATTTGACTGTACCGTTGTGCATGAGTTGGGACCTCCCGGATAAAATTAGTGCATCAAACCATATACAAAATCACAGCCGCTGTAAACCACGAACATACTTACAGAGACTGTGAGGCATCGACATCGTTTACTACACCATGTCTAGTATAGCAGGTCTGCGGGCGGATGTCAAGCATTTTTTCAAAAAAAAGAAGGACTTCCTCCGTTCGCTTCATGGGAGATTCACAAAATGTTCCGAAACGGTTTACGCAGAACAGGGATTTCCGTTCAAAAAAGCGGGGTATACTGGTTTTCAGTGACAGAGAAAATGTCACGCTCCCGGTCGGGAGCAATGCCCTCCTTTGGCGGTGTCGAAGCCGCCGGAAAAAAACATACTGCCCGGTGCAATCGCGCTGCGGCAGACAAAAAATTCCGTCCCGCGCCGCGCGGTACAATTTGTGCGGCGGACGCGGGGTGTTTTTTATTTCCGGGAATCCTTCTCCGCTCGCGGGAAACAGTACAGACGGAAGGCGGCGGACCGTTTTCGCCGTTTTCCGTTTTTGAACGTTTTTTTGGAAAGGAGAGGATGCAATTTGCGGCAGGAAGATGATCCGGTGCGGAAGACCGCGCAGGACGGCCCGGGGCTTGTGTTCCTTCGGACGCTCGCCGCGGCGGTGGCCATCGCCGCGCTTTTGACGCTGGCGCTGCGCGCGGCGTTCGACGCGCGCTTCCCGGATGTGACGGCGGCGTCCGTTTTCGGGGAAAGCGACGGGACGGCTGCGGTCTCCGAGACCGGGCACACCGTGCGCCTCGGCGGGGATGTATTCGGCATCCGAATGTTCTCCGACGGCGTTATTGTGGCCGGGCTGACGGAGATCTATACGGACAGCGGCGCCGTCTGTCCCGCGCGGGACGCGGGGATCGAGGCGGGCGACTATGTGCTCGCCGCAAACGGCGCGCCCGTGGAGAACAACGCGGCGCTCGCCGATGTGCTCGCGCAGGGCGCTCCCGTGGAGCTGACGCTTAGGCGCGGCGAAGAGGTGCGCAGCGTCTCCGTGACGCCCGCGCTCTGCGGTTCGGACTTCCGCGCGGGGATGTGGATCCGGGACAGCGCGGCGGGGATCGGCACGGTGACGTTTTACAGCGCGGACGGGCGCGCCTTTGCTGCGCTGGGACACGGCATCTGCGATTCGGATACGAAGGAGATCCTCGCCATGAAGCGCGGAGAACCCGCGCCGATCGCGATCTGCGGCGTGGCGAAGGGCCTCAAGGGGACACCCGGGCGGCTGCGCGGCTATTTCGTGAGTGAGGAGAGCCTCGGCACGCTGCTCCTGAACGACGAGACGGGCATCTACGGCACGGTGCGCGAGGCGGCGGAGCGGGAGACCGTCCGCGTCCTCGAGCCGGAAGCGGTCCATGTCGGCCCGGCGGAGATCGTCGCGACGGTCGACGGGGGCGGCCCGCGCCGCTTTGACGTGGAGATCGAGCGGGTCCGCCGGAACGCGGGGGACACCAAGCAGCTCGTGGTGCGCGTCACCGACCCGCAGCTGCTCGCGTATACCGGCGGCATCGTGCAGGGGATGAGCGGCTGTCCCATCCTGCAGGACGGCGCGCTCGCCGGTGCGCTGACCCATGTGTTCGTGGAGGATCCCGCCCGCGGATACGGCATCCTCGCGGAGCGGATGTTCCAAGAGGGAGAGGCCGTTTTCGGGGGCGGAGAACGGGCGTGGGCGGCTTAATCGCAAAAAACCGCTTTTTCTGAGTATTTTAGGCTCTGTTCGACATTTTCTTACAACAAATTTTCTTTGTAGATTCCAAGTTTTCCTCTTGAAAATTTTGCCCTTATGTGGTAAAATTTCTTCACATTCAAATTCTCGCAGGAGGCAAGACATGGAAAAGCAAATAAAGGTCATTATTTGTGCGGATGATGGCGAATGGAGCCGCGAACATATCGACGCCCTGTCGTCCCGCGGCGCACAGGTCCAGATCATAGGGCGCAACGGCACCGCCCTTGTGAAGAAGATCCGGGAAGAAAAGCCCGACGCGGTCGTCATGGACCTGTTCATGCCCGGGCAGGACGCGCTCGGCGTCATGCGGCAGGTGCAGAGCGAGGGGTTCCGTCGGCCGGCGTTCTTTGTGGCGTCCCCCTACGCCGCGCCGGCGCTCGAGCGCCAGGTGATGGAGGCGGGCGCGGCGTACTGCGCCATACAGCCCTTCGCAAAGCGCGACATGATCGACCGGATCTTCGCGCTCTGCGGGGAAAAACAGCCGGAAACGGCCTCGGAAAAGCGCCGGGTCCAGAAGGATCTGCGCATCGAGGTGACGGAGATCCTCCATCAGATCGGCGTGCCCGCGCACATCAAAGGCTACCATTACCTGCGGGATTCCATCCTCATGGCGGTCGAGGACCCCGAGATCATCAACGCCGTGACGAAGCAGCTCTATCCGAACGTCGCGAAGCAGTACGAGACGACGAGCTCCCGCGTCGAACGCGCGATCCGCCACGCGATCGAGGTGGCGTGGGACCGCGGCGACGTCGACGTGCTGAACTCCTATTTCGGCTACACGATCCACAACACGCGCGGCAAGCCGACGAACAGCGAGTTCATCGCCATGATCTCGGATAAGCTCTCTTTGGAGATCGAAAACGCCTCCTGACAGGTGAAAAATGTGATATAATTTCACGTTAAAACACGAAAAATAACGTGAAGAATTTGCACAATTCATCCGAAAGCACATCGAAATTTTCCTCTTTTTTTCCCGGCCGTTTCGGTGTATACTAGTAAGCAGAAAAAGACGGTCTGGAAAGGGTGTTGGGAATGGAAGAAAGGCTTTGGGACGCGGCGGTCGTCGGCGCGGGGCCTGCCGGATTGACGGCGGCGCTCTACTGTGCGCGCGCGGGGCTCTCCACCGTGATGCTGGAAAAGCTCTCCCCGGGCGGGCAGATGGCGACGACGAATGAGATCGAGAATTACCCGGGATTCCCCGGCGTGACGGACGGTTTCGAGCTCGCGGATCGGATGCGGCGGCAGGCGGAATCGTTCGGCGCGTCGCAGCGGTCCGCGGAGGTCCTTTCTCTGCGTCTGGAAGGCGCGGAGAAGGTGCTTGTCACGAAAGCGGGCGAGATCCGCGCGCGGTGCGTGATCCTCGCGCCCGGCGCCGCGCCGCGCGAGCTCGGGCTGCCGAACGAGGCGGCGCTGCGCGGGAAGGGCGTCTCCTACTGCGCGACGTGCGACGGCGCGTTCTACCGGAAGAAGACCGTCGCGGTGATCGGCGGCGGGGACACCGCCGCAGCGGATGCGGTGTTCCTCTCGGGCCTTTGCGAGAAGGTCTATCTCGTCCATCGGCGCGGCAAGCTGCGCGCTTCGGGCAGTTACGCGAAAAAGCTCCAAAAGGAGAACGTCGAGATCGTCTGGGACAGCGTCGTCGAGGAGATCCTCGAAAACGAGAAGGGGCGCGTCTCCGGGGTGCGCCTGCGGAACGTCAAGACCGGCGAGACGCGCGCGCTCACGCTTTCCGGCGTGTTCGTCGCTGTGGGGAACATCCCCGCGACGGATTTCGCCAAAGGCGCGGTGCCGCTGGATGAGGCGGGGTACTTTACTGCCGGGGAGGACACGCAGACCGGCGTGCCGGGCGTATTCGCGGCGGGCGACTGCCGCAGAAAGCCGCTGCGGCAGATCGTGACGGCGGCGGCGGACGGCGCGGTCGCGGCGTACGCGGCGGAGGCGTACCTGCAGGACCAGCAACAATAAGCGCCCGGTCTTAAACCGGGCGCTCGGCTGCATCGGGGCGGCGCAGTTACAGCGCGTCGTCCCGGTGCAGTTCCATATAGTCCATGTCCCAGAGCCAGTTGCGGTAGGAGAGAAAATGCGCGCCGGCGCGGAGCTGGAACGCGACGCGGCCGGAGAGCAGTGCTTCTCCCGGGGTGAGCAACGCGTCGCGGTGGACGAGGCCGGGCAGGCCGCGCTTTTCCCACGCCTCGCTCGCGGCGAGGCAGCAGAGCTGTTCGGAGACCGGGTCCGCCCAGTCGTCCTCGGCGGACGCCGCGACCGAAACGAAGCGCGGCGCGATGGACGCGAGCAGGAAATGCTGGTCAAACGTTTCGGGAATATTCGTCCCGGCGAAGCGACGGTAGTTCGGGCAGAACCAGAACGGGAAGACGCGCGTGATCGCGGAGACGGTCTCGCCTGTATTTCCGAACGGGCCTTTTTCTCCGCGCACGCCGAGGTTCCCCCGATAGAGCGAATCTCCGGCGCAGCCCCCGCTGTTCGAGAAAACATACCGGAACCGCGGCTCCATCATCCCGGCGAAGAGCGCGGTCTTGCCGAGGCGGGAGTGCCCGATCACGGCGGTCTGCCCGGCGTCGGTCTCCGGCAGGGTGAGGCCGTATTCCAGCACGCGGATGGCGCACCACGCCCACATGGCGATCTTCCCGCAGTCGTCGCCCTTTTTCTGCCCGCCGGGGAGCAAGAGCGGCGCGACACCGTTTGAAAAATCTCCGTCGTCCGAGACGGCGTCGGTGCAGCAGAAGGAGAGCACATGGAAGCCGCGCTCCGCGAGCATCTCCATCGGGTAATAGCGGTTGACCGTCGCGCGGGAGAAGGAGAGAAAGACGAATAGCGGGTGCTTTTTTCCGTCCGGGACGGAGAGATAGTGGACGGGCAGGGTGTGGCTGCCGTGCGTGTTTTGCACGGTCATTTGAATTTCGGAGAGGACCGCACCGTTCGGCGCGGCGTGCTCGATCGTTTTCGGGGTCGAAAACGACGTTTCCGCCGCGTCCGCGGGCGGCAGGAAGCCGTATTCCTCCCGCTGCAGCAGTTCGACCATTTCCTCCTGGGGACGAAGCGGTGGTAGCGCGCGTTCCTCGAGCATCTGTTTCAGCGACATATTGACTCCTCCTTTTGAAACGTCTCCCAATACGGGCCCCGCGTGCGCAGGCACGCTTTTTTTTGTTTCCGGGCAAACACAGCCTTGCCCGGCGTTCTACCGAAATTATACCACCCGAAGGGTCAAAGTCAAGGGGCGGCGGGAAAAGAGAAAAAGAAGGAGTCACACGGGACCTCTTCCCGCTGCGCGAAAAATATTTATTGTAATTCGATAAAAACTGCTTGACTTTCGATAATCAAAGTGGTATACTCTAGGAAACCGGGTAAATAGCAACCCGAGAGTCCCGTTTGCAACCCAAGAGTCCCGCTTTGTAAATCAAAATCCTGTTTTGTAAGCG
>CANQIG010000077.1 GCA_947623765.1 uncultured Clostridia bacterium
CCGCGGTCGAACATCATGCCCTCGACGACCTCGCTGTACGTCTCGGCGGTCTTCGACTCCTCGACGGTGATGACGCCGTCGGAGGTGACCTTCTCCATCGCGTCGGCGATGAGCTCGCCGATCTGGTCGCTCGAGGAGGAGACAGCCGCGACACGCGCGATATCCTTCGTGCCGGAGACCTTCTGGCTGTGGGCGACGATCGCCTCGACGGCCTTGTCGGTCGCCTTCTGGATGCCGCCGCGCAGGACCATCGGGTTCGCGCCCGCGGTGACGTTCTTCATGCCCTCGCGGATCAGCGACTGCGCGAGGAGCGTCGCGGTGGTGGTGCCGTCGCCGGCGACGTCGTTCGTCTTCGTGGCGACTTCCTTGACGAGCTGCGCGCCCATGTTCTCATACGCGTCTTCCAGCTCGATCTCCTTCGCGATGGTCACGCCGTCGTTCGTGATGAGCGGCGCGCCGAATTTCTTGTCGAGAACGACGTTTCTGCCCTTCGGGCCGAGGGTGATCTTCACCGTATCGGCCAGCTTGTTGACGCCGGCGAGCAGCGCGCGGCGCGCTTCCTCCCCGTAAATGATCTGCTTTGCCATGATAAACTACCTCCCGAAAATTAGCCTTCCACGACCGCCAGCACGTCGGACTGCCGGACAATGGTGTACTCCTCGCCGTCGATCTTGACTTCCGTGCCGGTGTACTTCCCGGTGATCACACGGTCTCCGGCCTTGAGCTGCATGACGACTTCCTTGCCGTCCACCATGCCGCCGGGGCCGACCGCGATGACCTTCGAGATCTGCGGCTTTTCCTGCGCGGCGCTCGTCAGCACGATGCCGCTCTTTGTGGTCTCCTCGGCCTCTTCGGCCTTGAGGAGCACGCGATCCGTTAAGGGCTTAATGGTCATAACGAAACACCTTCGACGCGATTTGCGCGCCGTTCCTTTCTCCCCGCTTCTCTCTTTTCGCGGCCGCGCGGGGAAAGCCGCGAAACCCGGGGACGTTTCCGTCCTGCGGTAAAGCGCTTTGTCACGCGGGAGCACAGCGTTTCCCCGCCGGTCCCCGCTTTAGCACTCAATGCTCCTGAGTGCTAAATACATTGTAGCCGCAAAGTCAAAAAAAGTCAAGACCCTTTTTGACGAATTCCCACTTTTTACATTTCCTTCATATTTTCCTCCGCTTTTCTGAAGAAAAGCTTGGCAAAAGACTTTTACGTCGCGCTGGTCGCGCGCTGACGCGCGCTTCGCCGGTGCTTGCATTGGGCTTTCCCCCGCGCCGTTCGTTTCCTCGAACCGGAGGCCCGCCCCCGCACCCCGAGAAAAGCGGAACTTTTTTCATCTCTCGCCGGGAGTCCGCTCCTCCCCGCCGTCCTCCGCTGTGTCCGACGGGCTTTCCCCCGCGCCGGTCGTTTCCTCGAATCAAAAAGCCCGCCTCTGCAAACCGGAAAAACTGCATGACAAAAGACTTTTGCGTCACGCAGCCAGAGACCGTTTCGCCGCGCCGGTCGTTCGCTCCGCTCACTTCGCCGGTGCGTCCGGTGGCCTTTCCCCCGCGCCATTCATTTTCTTGAATCTCAGATCCGCCCCCGCACCCCGGGAAAAAACGGAACATTTTTCATCTCTCGCCGGGTACCGCTCCTCCCTGCCGTCCTCCGCTTTGTCCGATGGGCTTTACCCCGCATCGTTCATTTCCTCGAAATCGAATCGTGGTGGCATACTGTGTCTTGACCTTCTCAAAAAACTGCTCAAACTCCTCTTGACAACTATTACGCTTAGTGATACACTTATTACAGTAACCGTAGTAAGGAGAGATTTTATGCGCGACAATGTGAAAGGCGGTGCGCTCACAGAAGTTTCATTTTACATTTTGCTTGCCCTCTATACGCCAAAGCACGGGTACGCCGTCATGCAATTCATCGAGAAAACGACCGGCGGGCGCTTGTCCTTGGGCGCCGGAACGCTCTACGGCGCGCTGGGCAAGCTGGAAGAAAAAGGATGGATCGCACCGTGTGAGAACGGCGGCGGCAGAAAAAAAGAGTATTCCATTACTGGGGCTGGCAAGGAGATAGCCGAAAAGGAACTGGCAAGACTGCAGGAATTGACGCGGACAGCGACAGAGATCATCGGAGGTGCTTCATGAACAGGAAATGCTATCGCTTTTTTGGCGGCCTGCTCGCATCGCAGGCAAATTGGCTGAATCGGATGTCCGCCGCCGGATACAGATTGATCCGCACGGAAAAGCTGCTCTACGAATTTGAGAAATGCGAGCCGGGCCAGTACCGGTACTGCGTGGAGTTCGTCGGGCAGAAATCGAAGGAAAGCGCGACGGATTACGCGCGGTTTTTGGAAGACTGCGGTTACCGCGTCTTTTTCAAAAACAGCAATCTCAACTGGAACGTCGGGAAAGTCGTTGTGCGCCCGTGGGCGGAGCAGGGCGGAAGGATCGCCGCGAACCGCACGACGTTCAACCGCGAGCTCCTGATCGTGGAAAAGGAGGACGATGGCAAGCCTTTTGCACTGCATACCACCTTTGAGGACAAAGCGAGTTATTGCAGGCAGCTGCGCCGGCCTTGGCTCTTTCTGTTTCTCGTGTTTGCGGTATTGGGAATCGTCCTGCGGTCGTGGGTATGGGCGATCTTTGCCGCCGTGTCCGCAATCGGACTGATCCTCTTTCAAATCGAATTGGCAAAGCTCAACAAACAAGCGAAAACAACGGAGTGGTGAGCATGAAGATCAAACCCAAAAATGCAATAACAGCAGGGATCGTCCTTGTCGTTTTTATCCTTGCCCTCATTGCCGCCTATGGTTTCGGGTTTTCCAGCATACGTTCTGCGTTGCGGATCGGATATGTGGGTCATGAAGGATGGGACAGTTGGTCCGCAAGCTATGTGAAGCTCGACGGGACGATGAAAAAAGTCCTTCACCCACAGGGCGATACCCTGTCCATTTCGGCAGAAACGGAGTCCGGCACGATTTCGATCGAAGTGACAGACAAAGACAGCAGCCGTATTTTTGAGAAAGAAAATATCGGAACGGACGACTTCGAGATCAATGTCTCGGGAAGGGTCGAGGTGCGCATCGAAGCCGACGATCATCAAGGCAGTTTTGACATTCATTAGGACTCTATACAGCGGCCCTGCACGCGCAAGGCCGCTGTTTCGATTCGTATTGGCGGTCAAAGCAGCCGTCCCCCCTCCGCGCTGGGCCGTGTTCTCCCGCACCGCTCGCTTTTTTGTAAAGCGTACTTGACACGCTTCCCATCATCCGGTATAATAGAGGAGTAAAGTAAACATGACACGAAACGGGGTGGTGCTGTGAAAAACAGGGTGAAGGAGTTTCGGGAAAAAGCGGGCCTGACGCAAAAAGAGCTGGGGGAAAAAGTCGGCGTTTCCCGTCAGGCGGTCCATGCCGTCGAGACGGGTAAGTTCGATCCTTCCATTTGGCTGGCGTATGACCTTGCAAAATATTTCGAGATCCGCATCGAAGAATTATTCAATTTCGAGGAGAGCACACGAAAATGAAATTCATGAGAAATCCAAAGGTGAATGCCGCAATCGTCTTTCTCATCACAGCGTTTTACGCGCTGGTCTTTATCTTGACCTCCGGCCATATGGAGTTTGAACGTATGCTCCACCACGCCGACACGCTGAACCTTGCCTTTTGGAACGCATGGTCCGCTTTCTTGACGCAGGGCAGTTTGAAGTACATCGGCTATGCGTACCTCGTGCTGGCCGCTGTCATTGTCATTCTGTCTCTCATTCGCAAGCAAAACTACGACGAATACCAAGTCGGCATCTTGGAAAAGGGCTTCCTCGTTTCCGGGATCGTCATGGTCTGCCTGTTCCCCGCGGCGCTGCTTCTGGTCTTCAGCGACGCGAACTACGCCGTGGAAGCCCTCACGCTTCTTGTCGTCCTCCATTGGTCCGCCGTGCTGATCGCGGACCTTGCGTACGTCATCAAGTGGGGAAAGGGATAATTCTTCCCTACCGGTCCCGGACTGACGCGCTCCCAAACATCACAAACAGAACCGAACAGCGGCCCTGCACGCGCAAGGCCGCTGTTTCTATTCGTATTTGCGGTCAAAGCAGCCGTCCCTGCGCGTCGTAAAACGCATCGCAGTACGCGAGCCTCCCGGAGATTTTCCCCCGCGCCGCCTCGTCGAGAAACAGGATCTTCGCGTGCGCGTTCTCGAACGCGTCGTCGGAGACGGTGACCCTGTGCCGCGTGGCGGGCTCAAACCCGAACCGCGCGTAAAAATCGCCGCCGAGCAGCGCGATCCACGGGAACCCTTCGTCCTTCGCTCTCTGCACGCTCTCCCGGACGAGCGCCGAGCCGATCCCCCGGCCCTGCGCTTCCTTCCGCACGCCGAGGGGCCCGAGCGCGAGCCCCGGCGCGCCGCCGATCTTTGCCCGCGTCAGCGCGTTGTACCCGGCGACCGTCTCCCCGTCGCACGCGACGAGGCAGAGCTCCGGCACATACCCGTCGGAGCGGAGCAGCCGCTCGGCAAACTCCCATTCGTTGAAAACTTCGTCGCTCCCCGCCCGGCGGAACGCGCTTTCCAGCGCTTTTTTCGCCCCGACGAGATCGGAGGCCGCGAACGTCCGAATCTCTAAATTCATCTTTTCTGCTCCTTCGCCGCCTCCGCGACCGGCCGCCACGCCTCGATCAGCCGCTCGAGGCTCCACGCGGCGTTCGCCGGGCTCGTCGAGGGGAGCGCCGTCTCCGGCAGCGGGACGCGCGCCGCGAGAAACTTCCGGTACAGCGCGTGCGCCGTCGCGCCGTTCGTGAATACCCGCCCGATGCGCGCCGTCTCCAAGATCGGCCCGAGGTCGTTCGGGACGGCGTTTCGGATGCTCGCGTCGCTGCTCCCTGTCACGTCGCACACTGCGATCACGTCCCAGAGCGCCACGCCGTGCCGCAGCAGGAGCGTTTTTTTCTCCTCGACCGTCTCCGGCGTATCTTCCCCGAACACCGCCGCGAGCACCTTCCAGAATCGGTTCTGCGGGTGGTGATAGAAGAAATTCCCCCGCGACTTCACCGACGGGAACGACCCGAGCACCAGCACGCGGCTCCGCCCGTCGAAGACCGGCGGGATGTCATGCGCGATCCGCATCAGTGGACCAGCGCCGCGAAGTCCTTCCGGCGCAGCTCCGCCGCCTCGCGGCACGCATCCTCGAACGCGAGCGGCACGTCGCCCGCGCCGAGCTCCCTAAGGAGATGTCTCGCGAAGTCTGGGTTCAGGATCAAGATCGGCCCGACGAGGTACGTGCCGTAGAAATTCTTGACGCGCACGCCCTCGAACAGCGCCTTTTTGTTCAGCCCCACGCCCTTCACCTTGCGGAACAGCCCGTATTCCGCGTTCTTCGGGTCCGGGGTATAGGCCATCGTGAACTGCGTCTTGAAGCCCATGATCCCGATCTCGCCGAACGTCCCGACGAAAACGCTGTTGTGCCGGTGCATCATGTCGCGCTTTGCGGTCATGCGGAACACGCCGAGGCCGTCGAGCTTCGAGCCGTCCTCATTTTCGATCGCGTCGCCGAAGATCTCCATCGCGTTCCCCGTGCAGAGGAAGTGCACGCCGCGCTCGACGGCGTTTTTTACGGCCTCGCGGTGGGGCGTCAGCCGCTCGAGCACGCGTTCCTGCGTGCGCTCGGTCATCGGGCCCATATAGACGAGGTCCACCGGCTCGGAGAGGAACTGCGGCGTTTCGTTGAGCGGCGTGCGGAGAAACTCCGCCTCGGGCAGCGTCTTCTCCAAAAATACCATGTTGAACGGGTCCCCAAAGAGGTTGCACACCTCAGGGTACAGGATCTCAATGCGCACCGTCCGCGCCTCCCTTCTCCCCGTCGAAGCGCCCGTGCAGCCGCCGGACGGTGGCCTCTGCCAGGGGGATCGTGTAAATATCGTACAGGACGTAGACCGTGTCCGCTTCCTCGGTGACGGCGGCGGGCGCCTCCGCCTCGTCGCGCATATGCCGCAGCTTCTCCGCGGGGATGCCCGCGAGCAGCGCGCGCACATAGACGTCGGCGTGCCGCGCGCCGGCGGTCACCACCTGCACGATGCTCTCGTCGTTCAGGAATTCAAAGTCGGTGTCGTAATACCACGAGATGTTCTCGACGGTGTGCTTCGCGTCGAAGTAGTCGTCGAGGAACAAAATGACCGCCTTTTTCCCGGCGGCGTCCCGCACGTTCTCGAAGACGCGCGAGCACGCCACGGGGTTCTGGCCCTTCGCGAGGTACCGGATGACGGTCTTCTCCCCCGCCTTCTCCTCGTGATACCGCGTTTCGGCGATGCCGTGATGCGCGAGGGACTCTGCGATCTGCTCGGGCGAAAGCCCGAAGGTCCTCAGCAGCGCGACCGTCGAGACGGAATTATAGATATTGATCGTGTCTTTATTCGCGAGCGGATAGACGTGTTCCCCGTCGGCTTCCCGCACGGTCAGCGTCATGCGCGTCGTGTCGACCGCCGTCGCGAGGAAATCCCGGTCCGGGGAGCGGTAGCCGCAGGCATCGCAGTGGACGCGCCCGATGTGGTGGTACCGCACGACGTCGTGCACGAGCGCGCCGCCGCAGACCGGGCAGGCCGCGAGGTCGTTCACGATGTTCTCCACCTTCGTCCTGTCGCCCTGCAGGGACTCGATTCCGAAATACACGCGCTCGTTTTCCGGTGCGAGCCGCGAGGAGAGCGGGTCGTCGCCGTTGAGGACGAGCTTCGTCCCCTTCGGGATCCATTCGTCGAGCAGACCGAGGATGAAGTCCGCGTGCGCGTTGCGCTTCTGCGAATCGCGGAAGATATTCGTCACGAGCAGGAGCTCCGGCGGGACATACCGGAAGGTGTGCGGCGCGGAGCGCTCGTCCACCTCGAACACGGCGTATTCATGCTTCGGCTTGCCCCAGAACCGGCTCTCCGCGAGCAGCGTGGAGGCGAGGCCGGTCGCGACGTTCGTGCCGAGCCGGTTGCAGATAAAATCCACGCCCGCGTCTGTGAGCACGTCCTCCACCATGTTCGCGGTGCTGGTCTTGCCGTTCGTCCCCGTGATGAAGACGACGTGCTTCGGCTTCGGCATCCGCGCGAGAAAGTCCGGGCAGAGGATGATCGCCCACGAGCCGGGCATCGAGGTCCCCTTTCTGCCGACGAGCTTCACGGCGAGCGCCGTGGCCCGCGCGAACAGCAGGGCAAAGTAAAATCTCAGATTGCGTTTCATACGTCTGGTTCGCTCCTTTTTTCGCCCGCGCGGGAAGCGCGGGCAGCGCCTGGGCCGAAAATGCCCCGCGCCATGGATATTATAGCAAACATCTCCCGCCCTTGCAAGCGTTTCCGACGATTCCATTGTTTCCCGCATGGGGAGAGAAAACCGGCTTTCGCGGGAAAACTTTCCCGCGCGCCCCATGGGGCTTGATTTTTCGGAAAGAAGACGGTACAATAAAAAAGGAAAAACGGGAATTCCGGGAGGAATACCCGAAAGCTAAGATGCAGGAGGCGTTGCGTTATGAAAACACTACCCGTCGCGGTGCAGGTCTATTCCGTGCGCGGCGATGCCGAGAAGGACTTTAAGGGCACGATGCAGAAGATCAAGGAGATGGGCTACGCGGGCGTGGAGCTCGCCGGTCTCTACGGCATGGAACCGGAGGAGGTCAAGGCCGTGCTCGACGAGGTCGGGCTCGTCCCGGTCTCCGCGCACGTTCCGTTCGTGGAGCTCACCGCGGACATGGAGGGCACCGTCGCGAAGTACAAGTACATCGGGATGAAGTACATCGCGATCCCCTACCTCGCCGAGGAGGACCGCCCGGGCACCGAGAAGTTCTTTGAAAACATCGAGACGATCAAGAAGCTCGGGAAAGTCTGCAACGACGCGGGGATCACCCTGCTCTATCACAACCACGACTTCGAGTTCGTCCGGATGCCGAACGGCCAGTACGGCCTCGATTACCTGTACAGCGAAGTCCCCGCCGATCTGCTTCAGACCGAGCTGGACATCTGCTGGGTGAAGGTCGCCGGAGAAGAGCCGGTCGACTACGTGAAGAAGTACGCGGGCCGCGCGCCGGTCGTCCACCTGAAGGACTTCTATAAAGAGGGCAAGCCGGAGAATATGTACGAGCTCATCGGCATCGAGAACGAAAAGAAGGCCCAGACCGGCAAGT
>CANQIG010000078.1 GCA_947623765.1 uncultured Clostridia bacterium
GGCCTCTCCGAGGAGACGTTCAGCTATCAGGTCGATTTTTCCGGGAACGACTGGGACTTCACGCGCTTCAACCCGGAGCACTTCCGCCGCGTCGAGCGGGCCATTCAGGAGCTGATGGAGCGCGGGATCGAGGCCGACCTCATCGTCATGCACCCCTACGACCGCTGGGGTTTCTCCTGTATGCCGCGCGAGGCGGACGATCTCTACTGGAAGTATGTGATCGCGCGCTTTGCGGCGTACCGGAACGTCTGGTGGAGCCTCGCGAACGAGTACGACCTACTGTTCGCGAAGACGCTCGAGGACTGGGAGCACTACGCCGACCTGCTCTGCAAGCTCGACCCGTACAACCATCTGCGCTCGGTGCACAACTGCATGAAGTTCTACGACTACACCCGCCCGTGGGTGACGCACTGCTCGATGCAGCGGCAGGATCTCTACCGCCATGTCGAATACACGGACGAGTACCGCACGCGGTACGGAAAGCCCGTCGTCTGGGACGAGATCGCGTACGAGGGCAACATCGACATGGGCTGGGGGAACATCTCCGGGCAGGAGCTGACGCGGCGCTTCTGGGAGGCGTCGCTGCGCGGCGGGTACGCCGGGCACGGCGAGACGTTCCTCGACCCGGAAAACGACATCCTCTGGTGGAGCCACGGCGGGGAGCTGCACGGCGAGAGCCCGGCGCGCATCCGCTTCCTGCATCAAATTCTCACGGAGACGCCGGGTTACGGCCTCACGCTCGGGCCGGCTTCGTTCGACGAGACGGTCGGCGTGCCGGACGATGCGGCGTCCGCGATGGGCGGCCTTTGCGGCTATGAGATCCACTACTACGGCTTCCAGCGGCCGTCGTTCCGCGACTTCCGAAAGCCCGAGAACGAGCGGTGGAAGGTCGAGGTCATCGACACGTGGGAGATGACCGTCACGGACGCGGGGGTGCACAGCGGGAAGTTCCGCGTCTCGCTCCCCGGAAAGGAATACATGGCGGTGCGGCTGACGAAGATCGCATAAGAATATATTAAGAAAAGGGAAGACCGCGCGGGGCCTTCCCTTTTTTCATTTGAAAAATGTTTAGCCAGCGGCATTACCGGCAGTCCACCCAGCGGTACCCGCCGCCGGAGGAGAGAAACACGACGGGGACGCGGCCCTGCAGCGCTTCCCGGACCCAGTCGGCGTAGACCTCCATGCCGGGCTCCTCCCAGCTGAAATGGCCGGGCGTGACGAGCGCGCGCTTTTTGCCGAGCGCGAGCGCGTCCCGGACGTACGCGACGACCGTCCAGTCGACGGTCTCGCCGGTGAGGATCACCTGCACGTCCCATTTTTCGACGAGCTGCAGCAGCGTGCGGTCCAGCGGGCCGCCGGAGAAGTGGAACAGGAACGCGACGCGCTCGACCTCCATCGCGGGGTCGCCGACCATGCGGAGCCCGTCGATGTGCGCCGCGCGGCAGTACCGCTCGGCGATCTCGCCCACGGTGGCAGCGGGAAAGTGAAAGTACCCGGCGGGGAGGTCCGGGTTTTCGACGCGGTACGGCTCCCACCCGAGCGCCTTCGTCACGCCGCCGAAGACGCCGTCCGGCACGTCGCTGTGCAGGTGGTCGTGGTTGCGGTAGACCGTGATGCCGGTCTCCGCGATGAGCGCGGCCTTCTCCCGGTAGACCGGGCTGTCGGTGAGCCAGTCGGTTTGGTCCATGCCGTCGTAGAACGTCGGCTCGTGGCAGAGGAGCAGGTTGCAGTGCCGCTTCGTCGCCTCGCGGAGGACCTCGACGCTCGGGGAGCAGGTGACGGCGACGCCCGTGCATTCGCGCGACGCGTCCCCGGCGATCACGCCGTCGCAGGTCGGCGAACCCTGCGTGAACCGGGTGTGCCGGGCTTCCAAAACCGTAAGGATCTCCTGGATCTTCATATTCGTTTCCGCCTCTCTGTATGGGTCCTTGTATTTTTTTCGCTGCTTTTCGTTCGGGCGGGCGGCGCGTTCTGGGAGGGAGCGCCGCCGCTTTGTGCTTATTATAAACGCGGCGGCGGGCGGCTGTCAACCGGAAACGGAGTTCGCGCGGGGAACCGGCCCTTTCCGGGCGTGCGCGAGGATGCTGGCCCTGACTTTTTTTGGAAGCTCTTCCATTTTGGGCAGGAATACGCTATAATACCTTTAGAAGATACGGGGAGCCCCGCGGGGGACGGGAAAAACCTCCCGCCGGGCGGCGAAGACGAGAGGAACGGAAGGAGAAGCGCGTATGTTGAAGACTGCGATCTTGTTTCAGGATCACATGGTGCTGCAAAGGGGAAAATGCGTGCCCGTCTGGGGAAGCGCAGCGGCGGGCGAGACTGTCACCGTGACGGTGCAGGGGCAGACCGCCTCGGCGAAGGCCGGCGCGGACGGGAGCTGGACGGTGCTTCTGGGACCGCTCGAAGCGTCCTTTGCGGAGACGGTGACGGTCTCGGCGGGGGCGGAGACGCTGACGTTCACCGACGTCGCGGTGGGCGAGGTGTGGCTCGCGGGCGGACAGTCCAACATGGAGTTCCATATGCGGTACGACGCGGACATGGCCGAGGAAAAGCCGCGCTGCACGGATGGGGACCTCAGGTTCTTCGACTACCCGGAGGTGTCGTATGTCGGGCAGATCAAGGAGGCGGATTACGGGAAGGAATACGGCTTCTGGCGCAAATGCGCGCCGGAGCAGCTGGAGCGCTTTTCCGCGGTGGGCTACTATTTTGCGAAGGACCTTCGGCGGGCGCTCGAAGTCCCGGTGGGGATCGTCGGGTGCAACTGGGGCGGTACGCCCGCGTGCGCGTGGATGGACCGGGAAGCGGTCGCGCGCGGCGGCGGGCAGGCGTTTCTGGACGAATACGAGGCGGCGGTCCGGGACCTCGACCTCGAAGCATACGAGAAGAATTTCCGGGCGAACCCGGCGAACTGGAAGACCGACCAGCTCGGCGACGTTTTCGGAGACCTGATGATGTTCGGCGCGACGATGGAGGAGTTCGCCCAAAAGCTCGCGGAGGCGGGCGTCGACCTCTCGACCGTCGCGAACTATGGCCCGCAGATCGGCCCGAAGTATGAGCGGCGGCCCGGCGGGCTCTACGAAGCCATGCTCCGGCCGGTCGCGCCCTACGGCATTCGGGGCGTGATCTGGTATCAGGGGGAGACGGACGGCGACACGCACCCCGAGCTCTACGCGACGGTGTTCCCCGAGATGATCCGCTGCTGGCGGGCGCTTTGGGGCGAGCCACTGCCTTTCCTGTTCGTGCAGATCGCGCCGCTCGACCGCTGGATGGAGTGCGTGGGGACGCCCTACGCGGTCATCCGCAGGGCGCAGCAGCACACGGCGGACACCGTGGAGCACACGGGCATGGCGGTCATCACCGACGTGGGGATGGAGCACGACATCCACCCGAAGAAGAAGCAGCCGGTTGGGCACCGGCTGGCGCTGCAGGCGCTGCGGAGGGTATACGGGCGGGAAGACGTGCTCTGCGAAGCGCCGACGCTCACGTCGTGCGAGGCGCGCGACGGCGCGCTCATCCTCACCTTCGCGAACGCGGGCGACGGGCTGCACCTTGCGGCAAACGCGCCCTACGGGCAGGAGATCGGCGCGGACCGGCTCGGCGGCGTCCGCGTGACGCAGGACGGGACGGAGTTCACGGAGCGGGACTTCACGGCGCGCGCCGAGGGCGACACGGTCGTCCTCATGAACGAAAAACTGCGGGCGGGCGCGAAGACGCACGTCTCCCTCGCGGGGACGGGGTGGTACCTCGTGAACCTGTACAACAGCGCGGATATTCCCGCCCGGCCGGCGGAACTTTGAAAGGACCAAAACATGGCGCAAAAGGACAAACAGAACGAAAAGACGAACGTGATGCGGCTTTTGGAGCAGAAAAAGGCCGCGTACACGGCGCATTATTACGGGGACACCGGCGCGGTGGGCGGCGAGGAGGCCGCCGCCGCGCTGGGCGTCGACCCCGCGCGGATGTTCAAGACGCTGGTCACCGTCGCGGGGAGCCGGGAGCACTACGTGTTCCTCGTGCCGGTGGCGCGGGAGCTCGACCTGAAAAAGGCCGCGAAGGCCGTCGGCGAAAAGAGCATCGAGATGATCCCACAGAAGGCGCTGCTGCCGCTGACGGGGTACATCCACGGCGGCTGCTCGCCGATCGGGATGAAGAAGCCGTTTCGGACGGTCATCGATCGGTCCGCCGAGGCGTTCGGGACGATCCTGTTCAGCGCGGGGAAGATCGGGTACCAGGTGGAGACCTCCCTCGGGGAGCTGCGGAAAGTCATCGATTTCGGGCTCGGGGACATTTGCTGAGGTGTAAGGGATTCCCGGGGGGGGAAAATCCTCGCTTCGGGATGCGGGTGGAGGTTTTTCACGCGGCCTTCCCAGCGGGCCATGCGGTGCTACAATGTTATCAATTCGATTGAATGCGAGGCGATGCAGCGTGGAATTCACATTTGACACGAAATACGACGCGAAGGCGCTCACCGCGATGGCGCGGGCGGTGCGCAAAACGGTGCGAAGGAAGCGGAGCGTGCGCGTGCATATTTTCGGCTGGGCCGTCGCCGCGCTCGGCGTGCTGCTCGGCGCGCATGACGTGCTCTCGGACGGGTTCGGCCCGCGCGCGGCGGTCACGTGGTTCGCGGCGGCGGTGATCGTCGCGGCGTTCTGTCTGGAGGACCGGCTCAACGGGTACATTGCGCGAAAGCGTATGCTGCCGCAGGTCCAAAGGGCGAAGGTCACGTTCACCGAGGAGAACTATCGCAGCGAGACCGCGCTCGGCGCGACGGAATTTCACTATGCGGGCATTTTGCGGATCGCCGAGACGGCGGAGTATTTTATCTTTTTGTTCAGCGCGAGCCACGCGCAGATCTACGACAAGCGCACGCTGTCCGGCGGGACCGCGGAGGCGTTCCGCGCGTTTTTGCGGGAGAAGACGGGGAAGGACGTCGAGCCGGTGCGGTGAGAAGCGCTGGACAAACCCCGCCGGGATGTGGTACAATCAGGAAAAACAAGGATGGAGGCTTTGCCATGAACAGGATCGTGGAAGAGATCAAAAAGGCGGGGACGTTTTACCTCGCGACGGTCGAGGGGGACCAGCCGCGCGTGCGGCCGTTCGGCAGCGTGACGGAGTTTGAGGGGCAGGTGTACCTCTGCACCAACAGCACCAAAGAGGTCTACAAGCAGATGATCGCGAACTCGAAGGTCGAGCTCTGCGGGACGGCCAAGGGCGGCGCGTGGCTGCGCGTTTCCGGCACCGCCGTGCGCGACGACCGCGACGAGGCCCGCGCCGCGATGCTCGCCGACCCCACCGGCTCGAGCCGCCTCTATAAGCTCGGCGACGGCATCTTCGAGGTGTTCCGTCTGGAAAACCCGGTCTGCACGAAGTGCTCCTTCGGCGGCGCACCGGAGATCATCGAGCCGTGACACCCGTACCTTTTCTGTAGAAAAGGTACGGCCAAAAGACTTTTATGTCGCGCTGGTCGTTCACTCCGCTCACTTCGCCGGTGGGTTTGGGGAGCGCAGCCCCGCGCCAGAAACTGAGCCCATGGGGTGAATTGGCTTCGGTTCTCGGCGGGCTTGCGTAGGACAAACGTCAAAATCTTTTGGGCGCTTTTCTTTGAGAAAAGCGCGACCGTGAACGCGACCTTAAAAACCGCTGGCACAGCACCGGGAGACGGTGGGCCAGCGGTTTTTCATGGATCTCTGTGATCGCTGCGGCAGCGGTAATACTTGAAGCCGTCCTTTTCTTCTACGTACTGGAATCCGACTTTTTCCAGAACGTGCTGGCTTCGGGTGTTTTTGAGAACGGTATCTGCGTTTACGATGTGCATTCCCAGCGTGTCGAAGGCGTATTGCAGCGCGAGCTTTTCGGCCGCCGTTCCGTATCCATGCCCTTTTACGGAGTCGTTTTGCAGGTGGATGCTCAAAGTACATTCCCTGCGCTCCCGGTCGATGGACTTTAGCTGCAGTTCCCCGATCGGCCTGCCGTCCTTCATGATCGCGAAGAAGACGCGGGACGGGATCTGCTTCGATGCAAAATACCGGTCCACGGCGGCTTCGCTGTAGCGATAGGGTTCAAATCGCTCCATGTCCATGTAGATGGCGGGGTCGTTTTGCCAGTCCCGATATAATTCATGGCAAAGCTCCCTCGTCATCCTGCAGAGAGATACTTCTCCCATATCAGGGCGCTCCTAACATCGTGTTTTCATTTCGACTCGCCGAACAGAGAGAGACGCGGGCCTGTCAAACATATTCGAGGGGGTTGACGGTCTTGACCCAGCGGATGCACTGCAGCGGGACGTGGCAGTAGCCGCCGGGGGTCTTGTCGAGGTATTTCTGGTGGTACGGCTCGGCGGGGTAGAAGCAGGCGAGGGGCAGGCATTCGACGGCGATCTTGCCGGGATGGACCGTCTCCGCGAGGTCGGAGAGCGTCTTTTCGACGACGGCGCGGTCTTTGGGGTCCGTGTAGTACACGCCCGTGCGGTACTGATGGCCGACGTCGCCGCCCTGGCGGTCCACCGAGGTCGGGTCGATGATCTTGTAAAAGAGCCGCAGCAGCGCCGAGAGCGGGAGCTGCTCGTCGTCAAAGCGGACGCGGACGGTCTCGGCGTGGCCGGTGTCGCCGCGCTTGACCTGTTCATAGCTCGGCTTTTCGACCGTGCCGTTCGCGAAGCCGACCTCCGTTTCCAGCACGCCGTGGATGTTCGAGACGTACTTTTCCACGCCCCAGTAGCAGCCGCCCGCGAGATAAATTTCCTTTTCCATTTGCCTTTCATCCCTTTGCTTGAAATCCAAAATTAGTATACTCCTCTCGCGCGGGCGGCGCAAGGGGGACCGGGAAATTTTTCCGCGCGGGGGACCCGCTCCGGCGAAAAAATAGGGCTTGTTTTCTCCCCTGAGTTGTGATATGATAGCTGTGAATGAATCTGAGAGGACGGAACCCCATGTTGCGAAAGACCCTGAAAAACCTGTTCGCGGCGGTACTGCTGGCCGCGTTTTGCCTTTCTCTGGCGTCGTGCGCGCCCGGCGCGGCGCAGGCGCCGGAGCTGACGGTCTCTGACGCGTCGCAGGAGGAGCCGCCCGCGCCGAAGGACCCCGCGAATTATGACCGGGACGTTCAGGGCCTGTGCAGTTATCTCGAGGACTGCGGCGTCGCCGTCGGCGACCGCGTGCAGATGTCCTTCGACGTGATCGGCGCGAAAAACGGCTACAAGTACAACTACCGCTACAACGGCTCCACGGTGCAGCTCGAGGTCTACGAGTTCGACACGGCGAACCTGCCGGAGGCCGGGGTGAAGACGCTGGAGACGCTGCGGGTCTCCGGGAAGTTCGACGTGGTGGGGACGCTGGTCGACGGGACGCTCTCCTCCGACGAGCGCTTCCTGCTGGTCTACACGGATGCGAAGAACGACGAGGTGAACGCGGCGCACCGCGACCATGTGACGGCGTGCTTTGACCGGTTCGCCGAGTACGGCACCGCGCGGTAAAACGGAATCTGGCGGGAGGGCGTCGGCTCTCCCGCTTTGGTCGTCCTTCGGGCGGGGAGCCGCCGGGCGGGACGGCTTTTTTCACCGGGAAAAACGAGGGAGAAAAGCCCTGCCGGGCGGTGGGTCCGGCTGGGCGCGGAGAACGGAAAGGAGTCTGACGGCGGTACGCCGGGTATGAAACAAAAACTGATGATCCTCATGTACAGGATCCGTTTGCGGCGTGGAGAGCGGCGCACGGGGTATGAGATCGACATGGTGAACGGCCCGCTCTTCGGGAAGATCGTGCGGTTCGCCATCCCGCTGATGATCTCCGGGATGCTGCAGCTGCTCTTCAACGCGGCGGACATCATCGTCGTGGGCAACTTCGCCGGGGCGACGGCGCTCGCCGCCGTCGGTTCGACGGGCGCGCTCATCAACCTGCTGGTGAACCTGTTCATCGGGCTGTCCGTCGGCACGAATGTGCTCGTCGCGCGGTACTACGGCGCGGGGGACGTGAAGCACCTCTCCGAGGTCGTGCACACCTCGGTGCTGACGAGCCTCGTCTCCGGGACGGCGCTCGTCGTCATCGGGCTGATCGCCGCGGAGCCGCTGCTCACGCTGATGGGCACGCCGGACGACGTGCTCTCGCAGGCGGCGCTCTAT
>CANQIG010000079.1 GCA_947623765.1 uncultured Clostridia bacterium
GTGGTGCTCGATGTACCGAATGCGGTAGAGCACCGGGTCGCGCATATTGAAGTTGCCGGACGCGAGGTCGATCTTCGCGCGCAGCGTATATTTGCCCTCCGGGAACTCGCCGTTCTTCATCCTCTGGAACAGGTCGAGGTTCTCCTCGATCGGCCGGTCGCGCCACGGGGAGCGCGCCGGGGTGGAGGTGTCGCCGCGGTATGCGCGGAACTCCTCCGGCGTCAGCTCGCAGACGTAGGCGAGGCCCTTCCGGATGAGCTCGAGCGCGTACTCGTACGTCTGCTCGAAGTAATCCGAGCCGTAAAACATCCGGTCGCCCCAGTCGAACCCGAGCCAGTGGATGTCCTCTTGGATCGCCTCGACGAATTCGGTGTCCTCCTTGGCGGGGTTGGTGTCGTCGAAGCGCAGGTTGCAGATGCCGCCAAACTTCTCCGCCGTCCCGAAGTCGATGGTCAGCGCCTTGCAGTGGCCGATGTGCAGATACCCGTTCGGCTCCGGCGGGAAGCGCGTGTGGACCTGCATCCCGGCGTACCGCCCGCCCTCGGCGATGTCTTCCTTCACAAAGTCGTCGATAAAGCCGCTGCTTTCGATCTCGTTTTCCATTTTGATCTCTTCGCTCATATTTTGTCCCTTCCTTTTGGGGTGTTTCCCTTACAGTTTCGCAATGCCGATCCCGAGCCGCCGCAGGGATTCTTCCTTCCCGAGCACGGCGAGGATCTCCATCGCGCCGCCGGGCGTCACGGTCTGTCCCGCCGCCGCGATCCGCACCGGCCAGAGCAGCGTGCCGTTCTTCACGCCGAGCTTCTCCGCGAGGCCGATCAGCACGCCGTGGAGCGTGTCGACGTCCCACGTCTCCACGCCCTCGAGCGCCTCCATCGCGTTTTCGAGCATGACCTTCGAGTTCTCGAGATTCGTCTTGCTCTTCTTGTTGACGAAAAGCTCCGCGCCGTATTCCGGGAGCGCCGCGAAAAATCCGAGCAGCCCGGGAATATCCGTGAACTTCGTGACGCGCGGCTGCAGGATTGTGTCGAGCACGTCCCACGGCTTTTCCGCGTCCCCGAACACCGCGCGGTACTGCACCATCGCGCGCTGTCGGAACGCGTCCGGCGACATCCGGCGGATGTATTCGCCGTTCATCCAGAGGAGCTTGTCGTAATCGAAGACGGCGGGCGATTTGCTGATGCCGTCGACGGAAAACACCTTTTCGAGCTCAGACAGCGTGAAGATCTCCTCGTTGTCCTTCGGCGCCCAGCCGAGCAGCGCGATGTAGTTGACGACGGCCTCGGGGAGATACCCCTCCGAAGTCAGCCCCTCAAAGCTCGTCGAGCCGTGCCGCTTCGAGAGCTTCGAGACCGTGCCGTCCGCGTCCTTGCCCATGATGAGCGGCAGATGGACATAGACCGGCTTGTCCCAGCCGAACGATTCGTAGAGCAGGTCGTACTTCGGCGTGGAGGTCAGATACTCGCTGCCTCGCACGACGTGCGTGATGTGCATCAGGTGGTCGTCGATGACGTTTGCAAAGTTATACGTCGGGTAGCCGTCGGATTTGAGCAGCACCTGATCCTCGATCTCCTTGTTCTCGATCGTGATCTCCCCGTACACCGCGTCGGTATACGTCGTCGAGCCGTCGAGCGGCACGCGCTGTCGGATGACATACGGCGTCCCGGCGGCGAGCAGCCGGTCGATCTCCTCCTGCGGCAGATCGCGGCAGTGGCGGTCGTAGCCGCCAAAGCCCTTTTCGTGCATCGCCTCCAGCCGCTCCTTCGTGCAGAAGCAGTAGTACGCCTTGCCCATTTTCACGAGCTGTTCCGCGTATTCCTTATAGAGCGGCAGACGCTCGCTCTGGACGTACGGCCCGTATTCGCCGCCGACGTCCGGGCCCTCGTCGTGCGTGAGGCCGACGGTCGCGAGCGTGCGGTAAATGACCTGCTCCGCGCCCTCGACGAAGCGCTCCTGGTCGGTGTCCTCGATGCGGAGCACGAACTTGCCGCCCGCCGATCTCGCGACGAGATATTCGTAGAGCGCCGTCCTCAGGTTCCCGACGTGCATCATACCGGTCGGGCTCGGCGCGTACCGTGTGCGTACTGTCATATCTTTCCTCTCCATCCGCGTAAAATAACAGCTCTATTGTAACACTTTAAGTGAATTTTTGCAACCTGCTTTTCCGCGCCGCCGCGCTTTCCAAAGGAAACCCCGCGCACCGGCCGGTCATCCCGCGCTCTGAATGATCCCCCCGCCGACGACAGTCTCCCCGTCATAAAGCACGACGGACTGCCCCTTCGTCACGGCGCGCTGCGGCTCGTCGAACGTGACGCGCAGCGCGTCCTCGCCGATCTGCTCGACGGTCGCCTTCTGCTCCTTCTGCCGATACCGCACCTTCGCCTCCACGCGCACCGGCCCGGTGAGCCGTTCCGCCGCGATGAGGTTCACGTCGCGCGCGACGAGCGTCTTCGAGAAGAGCGCGTCGTTCGGCGCGAGCGTCACGGTGTTCGCTGCGGGGTCGATCTCCCGCACATAGAGCGGCGCGGGCAGCGCGAGGCCGAGCCCTTTCCGCTGGCCGACCGTGTACCGGATCACCCCGCGGTGACGCCCGAGGACATTCCCGTCCGCGTCCAAAAAGTCGCCCGCGGGATACGTCTTCCCCGTGTACCGCTCGATGAACGCGCCGTAGTCGCCGTCCGGCACGAAGCAGATGTCCTGGCTCTCCTTTTTCTGCGCGTTTTTGAGGCCGTGCGATTCGGCGAGCGCGCGGACCTCCGCTTTCGTCAGCTCCCCGAGCGGCAGGACCGCCCGCGCGAGCGCGAACTGCCGCAGCGGCCAGAGCACATAGCTCTGGTCCTTGTTGCCGTCCCGCCCGCGCCGCAGCAGGTACCGCCCGGAACCCGCGTCGAACCGCACCGAGGCGTAGTGCCCCGTCGCGATCTTCCCGCAGTCCAGCTCCTCGGCGCGCTGCAGGAGCCGCCCGAATTTCAGGTACCGGTTGCAGTCGATGCACGGGTTCGGCGTCTCCCCATGCGCATACGCGCAGACGAAGCGCTCCATCACGTCCTGCGCGAAATCCTCCGTGTAATTGAACACGTAATGCCAGATGCCGAGCGCGTAGGCCGCGCGCCGCGCGTCCTCCACGTCGGCGAGCGAGCAGCAGCCCTTCTCGTTTTTCTGCGCCTCGTCCCCGTCATAGAGCCGCATCGTCGCGCCGACGCAGTCGTACCCCTGCTCTAGGAGCAGGATCGCCGCCGCGCTCGAATCGACGCCGCCGCTCATCGCGACGAGCACGCGGCGGTTTTCCGCTTCGCCGCTCACGCTTCCTTCGCCTCGAGCGTGCGCATCGCGAGGATCGTCTCGGTGATGAGGTCGTCGAGCGTCCAGCCGAGCAGTTCCGCGCCCTTCGAGATGACCTCCCGCGAGCAGCCCGCCGCGAAGTTCAGCGTCTTGAATTTCTTCTTGACGGATTTGAGCTCGAGGTCCATCACGCTCTTCGAGGGCCGCATGATCGCCACCGCGCCGATCAGCCCCGTCAGCTCGTCGACGGCGTAGAGCACCTTCTCCATCTCGTGCTCCGGCGCGATGTCCACCGTGATGCCCCAGCCGTGGCTTGCCGTCGCGCGGATCAGCCGCTCGGGCAGCCCGCGCTCGCGCATGATCTCCTGCGACTTGATGCAGTGCTGCTCCGGGTACTTTTCAAAATCGAGGTCGTGCAGCAGCCCGACGTTCCCCCAGAAATCCACCTCGTCGCCGTAGCCCAGCTTCTCCGCGAAATACCGCATCACGCCCTCTACGGTCTCGGCGTGCTTCAGGTGGAACGGCTCGCTGTTGTATTCCGTGAGCAGCGCCCACGCTTCTTCTCTCGTGATATTGTCATGCATGACAGTCCTCTTCCTTTCTGTTTTCACTTCTTTATTCCCGCGCCCAAAGGGCGTTTTTCACATCAGATTCCGCCACACGGCAAAGGCGATGCCGATCGCCGTCACGGCGGCAAACGCCGCCCACGCCGCCGGGTACGCGGAGAGCGCCCGCTTTCCCCGGAGGTACCGCACGGTCTCCGCCGCCGCGAACACCGCCGCCGCCGGCAGCAGGAAGAACATCAGCGGGTTTTCCGCGAACGCCCCGGCAAAGTCCAGCCGAAGCAGCCGAAATACCATATGCGTCGTCCCGCAGGCGGGACAGAGCACGCCAAACACTAGCCGGATCAGGCACGGAGGCCGCAGCCACAGCGCCGCCGCACAGATCAGCGCCGCGATCGTCCAGAGGAGAGCGACCGTTCGCACCCTGTTTTTTCGTATGCTTTCCAAACGGTCCCCTCCCATCTTGCAAGATCCGCCGTTTTGTGCTATACTTTACACAGAACGCGGCGTTGTCCTTATTATAGCGGACGCGCGCGCCGCCGTCAACTGCCGCCCGAGCGGTAAATTGAATTCTTTGGAGGAATTGCGATGAACAACGACTATCTCGGGAAAAGCATCCCGAAGCTCGGCTTCGGCCTGATGCGTCTTCCGATGAACGGCGAGGAGGTCGACCTCGAGACCCTCAAGAAGATGGTGGACACCTTCCTCGCGAAGGGCTTCACCTACTTCGACACCGCCTATGTCTACACCGGCGGCAAGAGCGAGGTCGCGGCGCGCAAGGCGCTCGTAGAGCGCTACCCGCGCGACCGCTTCCAGCTCGCGACGAAGCTCCCGCTCTGGGACGAGGTCGAGACCGAGGCCGACATGGAGCGCATCTTCAACGAGTCCCTTGAGCGCGCGGGCTGCGGCTACTTCGATTTCTACCTGCTCCACGCCATGGACAAGGAACGCTTCGAGAAGGCCGAGCGCATCGGCGCGTGGGCGTTCCTGCAGCGCATGAAGGACGAGGGCAAGATCCGCCACATGGGCTTCTCCTTCCACGACGCGCCCGAAGTGCTCGACGAGGCGCTGACGAAGCACCCCGAGGCCGAATTCGTCCAGCTCCAGATCAACTACGTCGATTGGGACAGCGAGAACGTCCAGTCAAGAAAGTGCTGGGAGGTCTGCAAAAAGCACGGCAAGCCGGTCGTCATCATGGAGCCGGTCAAGGGCGGGTCCCTCGCGGGCATGATCCCCGAGGTGCAGGATCTGCTCCGGTCCGTCCGCCCGGAGATGTCCGTCCCGTCGTGGGCGATCCGCTTCTGCGCGGGCCTCGACAACATCGTCACCGTCCTCTCCGGTATGTCGAACGAGGCGCAGATGAACGACAACGTCTCCTTCATGGAGCACTTCGAGCCGCTCTCCGAAAAGGAGCAGGAGACGCTCCAAAAGGCCGTGGAACTGCTCAAGGCCGTCCCGCAGATCCCCTGCACCGCCTGCCGCTACTGCACGGACGGCTGCCCGATGCACATCAACATCCCGGAGATCTTCAAGGCCGTGAACGGCTACAAGCAGTACGGCAACGCCGCCGGGACGGACAAGCCCTACAACATGGGCGCCTACGCCCGCGCCACGAAGGACGGCGGCCAGGCGAGCGAATGTCTCCAGTGCGGCGCGTGCGAGGCGCACTGCCCGCAGCACATCGGGATCATCGAGGAACTCAAAACCGCTGCAGCTGCCTACGAGAAGTAATACCCCGTAATACATCCCGCATCTCCGTAAGACACACTCCATAAAACACCGATCCCCCGGCCACACCGGGGGATCTTTGTCTTTGCAACTCTAGCGGCAAGCGTCGAGCGCAGCGAGAAAGGCAGCTTGCGCGCTTCGCCATCTCTAAAACCCACAGGAAATCGTGAATTGCCCATTTCCGAACAACATGGCGAGCAGTGCAAGCGGTAACCCGTTCTATGCGGCTATGCCCGCAGCAAGCCCTTTTAGGGCTTACACGAAACCGCCGGCTTCGCCGGTGCTCCTGACTCAAATCAGGAGCTTCGGCGTCTCCCTTCGGCAGCGCTCGATCTCCTCCCGCGTCGGCAGCGCGGGGATCGCGCCCTTCTTCGTCGCGCAGACCGACCCCGCCGCGTTCGCGAAGTCCGCCGCCTCGCAGAACTCCTCCGCCGAGATCTGCCCGACGGGCTTCCCGAGCCGGATCAGCTCCGCGAGGAACGCCCCGAAGAAGCTGTCCCCGGAGCCGGTCGTGTCCACGACCTTCGTGTCGTACGTGGGCAGCTCGAAGACCCCATCCGAAAGGCACAGCGCGCAGCCCTTCGGCCCGCGCGTCACGACCGCCGCCTGCACGCCGAGCTCGAGCAGCGCCTTCGCGCCCGCTTCGATGTCCGTGCAGCCCGTCAGCATCCCGAGCTCCTCGTCGGAGGCCTTCACCACATCCGCGAGCGGCAGGAGGCTCTGCATCGCGGCGATCCCGGCCCCCTTCTCCTTCCAGAGCGGCGCGCGCCAGTTCGGATCGTACGCCGTGAGCACGCCGTTCGCCCGCGCGTAGCGCACCAGCGCCGGGACCGCGCTGCGCCCCGGCTCCGCCGTAAGGAGCAGAGAGCCGAAGCAGAGCACCTTCGCCTGCTCGAGCGCGTCTTTGTCCACCTCGTCGAAGGTGATCTGCGTGTCCGCGCCGGGGTCGCGGTAAAAGCTGAAATCCCGGTCGCCCGTCTCGGAGAGCTGCACGAACGCCAGCGAGGTCGAAGCCTCCTTCGAGAAAAAGAGATTCGCCGTGTCGACGCCCTCCCGGTCAAGGACCCCCTTCAGGAAATGGCCGAACATATCGTCGCCCACCTTCCCGAGGAAGCCCGCCTGCACGCCGAGCCGCGCGGCCTGCACCGCGACGTTCGCCGGCGCGCCGCCGGGGTTCTGTTCAAAGATCGGGATGCCCGCCGCCGTCTTCCCGGCGGGCGTAAAGTCGATCAGCAGTTCGCCGAGCGAAAGAAATTCCGTCATAATCTCACCTCAAACGATGTTGTCGCGCACACACCGCAGCACGAACTCGCTGAACAGCGAGTTCGACCACGCGAACCACGGGCGCGTGAATTTCTCCGGGTCGTCCTTGTGGAAGCCCTCGTGCATGAAGCCGGTCCCCGCGTCAGTGTTTTCCAGCATATCGAGCACCGCGCGGCATTCGTCCGGGTCCACGCTCGTCAGGCCCTGCATCGAGAGCGCGATGTGCCAGATGAATTCCGGCGGCGTGTGCGGGCTGCCGACGCCCTTCGCGGCGCTGCCCGCAAAGTAATACGGGTTCGCGCCGCTCAAGACGAACCGCCGCGTGTTTTGATATACGGGGTCGTCCGCGCCGCAGTACCCGAGGTACGGGATAGAGAGCAGGCTCGGGACGTTCGCGTCGTCCATCAGGACGTAATTCCCGAGGCCGTCCGTCTCGTAGGCGTAGATCTTCCCGAACTCCGGGTGCTCGACCGTGCCGTACCGCTCGATCCCCTCGCGGATCTCCCCGGCGAGCGCCTCCGCCCGCGCGGCGAGCGCTTCGTCCCCGAGGACCTCCCGCGCGATCTCCGCGGTGTACCCGAGCGTCACAACGGCGAACATATTCGCCGGGACCAGATACCCATAGGTACACGCGTCGTCGCTCGGCCGAAAGCCCGACCACGTCATCCCGGTCCGCCCGACCGGCGCGCCGAACCCGTCATGCGAGAGCGTGTCGTGCGGCGGGCAGTTTTGCCGCCGGAAAAAGTATTTGGAGCCGCTGTGGTCCTGCTCGAGCGTGAAGACCGCGAGGATCTTCTCCACCGCTTCCCTGTACACCGCGTCAAAAAAGCCGGTCCTGCCCGTCTCCTTCCAGAACAGGTACGCCAGCAGCATCGGGCTGCAGAGCGAATCCACCTCGTATTTCCGCTCCCACACCCATGGGGAATCAAAATCCGTCGCGTCGCCCTCGCCGGTGAAAAAGCCCTCCGGCGCGACGCCGCGGTACTTCTCCGCCGCAAAGCGCGGCCAGTTCATCCCGTTTGCAGTCTCGTTGAACGCGTTCGCATAGGGGTCGACCGTGACGCAGAACATCTGCCGCCGGATCAGCCCCTCGATCACGTCCGCCACGTCTCCGTCTTCCCTTGCGAGCGGCAGATAGTGCCGGACCTGCGCCGTCGAATCCCGCAGCCACATCGCCGGGATGTCCCCGGTGATGACG